>JBKJQK010000334.1:0-4693 GCA_046594095.1 Anaerolineae bacterium
TTTTGGTCAACACAAACATGTCTGCGACATTCAGGGGCAGATTGGCCAGCGGGTTGATTTCGACCAGCCCCGTCGTCAGGCTGTAGGCGGCGTTGGCGGCGGCGGTGTCCTCGATGAGGGTGCGGCATACCGGGTCGCGAAAGGCCGGCAAAAAGCGGCCCAGGGCCATCTCTTCCACGGCTCGCAGGGCGCGTATGCCCTTGATCAGGCTGCGTGTGGCAAAGGCGTCATCGATGGGAGTGCCCGGCGTGGCGACGAGAGGGGCGATAGGAGCCGGGAGCCATTGCTGGCGAATGGCGCCGTCGACAATGTCGGGCAGGGCGATCAGGACCGGGGTCTTGGCGGCCAAAAGGCGTTTCGCAAGGGCCAGTTCCTCGGTGTTGGCGTCGCCTTCGCGGGTCACGATGATGACCGCGGATGACTGGGCGGCGCGGACTTCTGCCTGCCGGTCGCCCAGCGAAATGGCCCGAGTCACCCGATCGTACGGGCGCTCATGGGCCCGCGGCCCGCGATACAGCAGTCCGACCAAATGGTTGGTAATCGCGTCATCGCGGCTGGCAAAAACCAGTTCGAAGGGCTTCTCCGCCGCGGCCCGGATCGGCCGGATGTCGATCTCGCGCAGTACGTTCAGGACCGAGCCGATCGACCCGCCACCGAGCACGGAACCAAGCGATAGCGACGGCATGCGCCTAACGTGCCTCTGTCCGCCACGCTCTGTGCGGAACTATTTCGCCTCGTCTTTCTTGGCTGCTTCAGGCTGGGCGGTCTTGTCGTCGTCGCCCTGGAGGCCCTTGCGGAACTCCCGGATGCTCTTGCCGAGTTCGCCGCCGATCCGGCCAATCCGGCCGACGCCGAACAGCAACACGACAATCAGTAGGATGATGATGATCTCAGTGGGTCCGATAGTTGGCATGTGTTCTCCTTTAGGTCGGGCATTATCCTACACCCGATCGGACTTGCCCCAAAATGGCGCATTCGTATAATCCAAAGTCTATGCTTAAGCTCTTCGCCAAACCACTGAATGCGTTCCTCATCTTCATCCCAATCGCATTGGTCGCGGAGTTGGCTCACTGGAGCCCGGTCGTCATCTTTGTCACGGCCGCCCTGGCGGTCATTCCGCTTTCGGGCCTGCTCGGCGACGCTACAGAGGAACTGGCCGGCCGGACTGGCCCGCGGATTGGCGCGTTCATCAACGCGACGCTTGGCAATGCCGCCGAGCTCATCATTACGGTACTGGCCCTGCGGGAAGGCCTTTTTGACCTGGTGCGCGCCTCGATCACCGGGTCGATCATCGGCAATGTGCTGCTGGTCGCCGGCGCCAGTATCATCGTGGGCGGCCTCAAGCACGGCACCCAGACCTTCAATCGCAAGGACGCCGGGTTAAACGCGACGTTGCTCATCCTGGCGGCCATGGTGCTCGTGGTCCCGTCTCTGTTCTCGATCGCCATCGAGCCCAACCGGGTCAATGTCGATAACCTCAGTATCATCACGGCCGGGCTGATCATCGTCATTTATGTGCTCAGCCTGATCTTCGGATTGACGGCCAAACACGCTGAGCCGGTCACCCGCGAGCCCGCCCATGTGCCGCACATTTCGCTCCGGGTTGCAATCGTCATCCTGATTGTTTCCACCGCCTTCATTGCGCTGATGAGCGAAATCCTGGTCAGCGCGGTTGATCCGATGGTCAAGCAGATCGGGATCAGCGAGTTGTTTGTGGGCGTGATCCTGGTGCCCATCATTGGCAATGTGGCCGAGCATGTGGTCGCGATCGAGGTGGCGGCCAAGAACAAGATGGATCTGAGCATGGGGATCGCAGTTGGCTCATCGCTTCAGGTGGCCCTGTTTGTCGCGCCGTTGCTGGTGTTCATCAGCTTGCTTTTTGGGCGCACACTGGACCTCGAGTTCACCAATTTTGAGATCATCGCGCTGGTGGCCTCGTGCTTCATCACCGCTCATGTCTCAGCGGATGGTGAGACCAATTGGCTTGAGGGGGTCATGCTGGTCGCCCTGTACGCCATCATCGCCGTGGCGTTCTTCTTTCTCCCATTCGTGCCAGCCATTCATTGAGGTTCGGTGAGTTTGTCGCGCGTCCAACAGACGACGGGACGAACGGAAGCTGACGAAGCACGCTGTCCACCTCCGTAGGCTTCGTTTCTTACCTTCGTCTGTTAGGGACCGGTAGCGCGATATGGGTCACACTTTGCGCCCGACTCTCCAGCTCGCGACTGCGTTCGGGATTCCCTCGGCCATGCTCGGGCATTGGAGATGGAAGGCTGGGCGAGATCGCCGACCACCGGGCTGAAGCCCTTTGCCCGAAACCCATCGTTGTTCTTCTCGGAGCGCGTCAGGACTCGGACCTCCCATCCCGCTTTCCGCGCCCGCCGCGAGAACTCGCGCCCGATGTAGCCAGTCCCGCCCGTCACAAAAACGCTCTTCATGCTCACGACTCCTGTATTCATGTAGAAACGACATAGCACGGGCAATCGCTCACTCGCCAGCTCGTTTCCTAACCAGTTCTACGATATTGGGCGCCCGATCGCGCAGGATGAACTACCCGCCGGTCATCACCACCAGCCGGAATGGAACGCCGCTCGCGTCGGCCCAGATTTCACGGGCTTCCTGGGCAACATCGATGAAGGTGGCGTGATCGTCCGGCGCGCGCGTTTCGAGCAGCCCGGGATTGCGATACATCAACGCGTAGCCGTTCGCCGGCCGCCAGGACATGTCGGTCAGACAGTCGCGCAGGGCGTCCCAGTTGAACCCGAAATAGGCTGGGAACTCACAGCTCTGATACAACGCGTGCAGGAGGGTGACCTTGCTGAAGACCGGCGCGCGGTCCACCCGCGGGGCAAACCAGCCGGCCTTGTGGAAGGCCCCGGTCAGGTCGGCGCTCAGGAACAGGTCGGAGCGGGCAGGGACGATCAGCCCGGTTCGCGGGTCGGCGCACAGCCGAAGCAGCCGGTCGGCGTCGGCGCGAAGGGATGGGGCGGAGGAAGGGCTCATTTGATGCGGATGAAGCTGTCGTAGTGGTCCGGGGTGTAGTAGGCCTCGCCATCCCGGCCGAGAACCAGGCGTTGGGGGCCGACCTCGCGCATGTTCGGGGTCCGCACAACGTACTCATGATAGTAGTCGCGGTCGGTTTTGATCGGCAGAAGCCGCTCGCGGTTTTGGAAGGTGATGCCATCGTCGCGATGCGGGTCCCTGATCCCGGCGGCGATGCGGTCAAACACCGGCTTCAGGTCTATGTCGCCCTGGTAGGCTAGTCTGCCGTCCAGATCGTAGATCTTGACGCTCTTGACGAGATAGGGGTTGGCCGCCCGGGTGGCCGTGGCGGTTACCCGCGGGGTGGACGTTGCGGCCGGCCGGGTGGCGGATGGCGCGGCAGTCGGCGGGGCGGTCGCGCGGGCCAGGCTGGGCGTTGCGGTTGGCTCGATTGGAACCGGGGTCGGCGAGGAGATCGGCGCAGCGGTTGTGGCCGCCAGCGCGGCCGTGGCGGCCTCGCTGGCCGCCGACAGAACGGATACCAGGCCGAAGCCGCACGCGGCCAGAAGGATTGCGACCCCGAGGCCGGCCAGCCACAGCCATTTGGGCGAAGAGGGAGGAGTGTTTTTCATGGCGGAGGGTCCGAATTATGCCGGTTCCGCCGACCTGGGAGCCTGGATATGGCGGATTGTGGCCGCGATCACCTCGGCGTCGCGGGTGATCGCGACATGGCCCAGACCGCGAGTCGCGAGCCGGCGAGCTGCGGGTAAGCTACTCAGGATCCGGTCGGAGACTTCAAACGGGAAGAATGCGTCGCGCTGATCCTGAATGACGAGCGCGGGAACGCGAACATGCCGGCCAAAGCGCTCGACTGAGAAAAACGCTGGCGGGTTCCCAAAACGGGCTGCGAACGCATCGCGATAGGCGCGCTCATGGGCGGCGTCCCAGTTCTCCGCGCGAGCCAGGCTGGCCGTCATGTACTCCGCGCCCGTGCCGGAGGCGAGGGTCACCACGCTGGTCAGCGAGGCGGGCGGGTGTTGGGCGGCGAACCACAGCGCCACGAGGCCGCCAAATGAGTGGCCGATGACGGAGACAACCTCGCCGGCCCCGGCGCAGGCCGCGGCGAGCGCTAAAGCGCCGTCCCCGATGTTCAGCAGCTGCCCGCCCGAGGCGCCATGGGCGGGCAGATCAAGGGCGACCACCCGATATCCGGCATTCACCAGCGGCTGGACGAAGCGGCCCATCCGGCCCGCCTGGAACTCCCAGCCATGGACTATACCGACCACGGGGCAGCCGGGCTCGCCCCACTGATATACCGCAAGCTCGATCGGCTCGCGGACGATTGTGTGCGGGAATTCGAGGCTCTGCCGATACGGCACGCGGCGCGTCTTCGCGCTGGCCAGGATGGTCACATCGCGCGGCGAACCGTCGCGAGTTTGGGGTGTCAGAAAGCGGTCGAGGGCCGCTTCGGCGAAGGAGGGATGGGGGGATGGAGCGGGATTCATGCGTGATACGAAAGGCGCTTTCGGTCCGTCAACAGAAGAAGCAACTGTGATGATTGTCAAGGAGTAGTGCGTGTCGGCAATCAAGTCGACTGTCGCACTGTTTTGTCAAGTGACGCGGCGAACCCTCCCTCATCGTAGGCCGCCAGCCTGGTCTGTCAAGGGCACGCGTGCTCGGCTGACGCCTCGCGCGCGACCCTTGACAGACC
>JBKJQK010000346.1:0-8311 GCA_046594095.1 Anaerolineae bacterium
CCTCGATCGGGCGGTCGACGGGTTTGGCGAAAAGATCTTTGATCTGCATAGGGTTTCAGAGGCGATAGTCGGCCAGGTTGATGGCGCGGTAATAGGCGCGCGACAGGGGCGGGTTGACGTCGGTCCCGAAGAGTTGAAGCTGCGAGCCGTCCCGGGACTGGATGTATTTGCCGGGGAAGAACAGGACGATCGGATGGCGGGTCATGGCCGGCTGGATGGCTTCGAGGACGGTGTGGGTGCGCAGGAAGGGGAAGACCCGGCCCACCCCGACGATCAGGCTGATTCTGGCGCCCGATTCTTCGAGGCGCCCCCGCAGAACGGAGAGGATCGGCCCGATGGACGGATCGACAAGACCCTGGAACATTGAGAGCAATTTGGACTTGTCGGTCGTGGACTCTCGGTCGAGGATGGGCTTCAAACGTTTGTTGTTCTCGAGCCATTCGAGGACGACGTCGAACAGGTCGATGGTCTGAGTGGTGATCCCGGCCGCGTTCAGGCGCGCGGCGAGGCTGCTGGCGGTTTGACCAGCCCTATCTTCGGCTTGCGGGTCGTAGGCGTGGATGAAGATGGGGACCTCGTTGGCCAGCCCGCGCATGGCCAGAAAGTCTGGCCGGCTGAGCAGGCTGAACAGGGTGTCATTGGACGTCGTCATGGGTCATGCGCTCCGCGGGCCGATCTCGTCATCCGGCACGAGAAAGCCACCCAGCCAGCGCGGATCATCGGCGAGGATGGCGGCCCGGGCCTCGGCCGGGATCAGGGGCCGGAAAAGGGTAAAGTCTTTTGCGTTGGGCGCCAGGAGGCCGGCCTCGCGCAGCATCCGCAGCGCGACCTGGCGGATCTTGGCCCGAGTGCTGGCGGTCAAGGCGGCGAGCTCCGGGTGCGCGGCGGCCTCGCCCTCGAAGAAATGCTCATAGTCCGACGGCCGGAGGGTCGTGTCGTGGGTGGCCAGCTTCTCGCGCAGGAAGTCACGAGCCAGGGCCAGAATGAAAGGGCTGTGTTTGAGGACGGACAGCCAGGCGATGGCCCGCCGCGCGTCGGCGGGGGCCTGAGCGAGGATCTGCAGCTCGGCGTCGGTCAGGGTCTGCAGGCGCAGGCGAAATTCCTGCTCGCGTCGGATGGCGCTGGCCCGCGAGCGGGCCTGGAGCAGATTGCCGGCCAAGATGCGTTCGCGCGAGGCGTCCCAGTCGCGCAATTCGAGGTAGCCCTCGGCCACGATCCGGGCGAGGTCCGGCCGAAGCGAGGCGGCCGTAAAGCTGACCGAGTAGGTAGGGGACGCGGGGACGACTTTCATAGTCCGGTTGCCACGGGCATGGCGCATACCCGCGAGCCCATGATCGGCCCGTCGGTCAATCTCGGGCAAGGGCACTGCGTCGGTCACGTGGAAGGTCCCCATTATCGCTTGAGCGGGCAATTCCGGATCGCGGCGCGGCAGTGCCCTCGCCTGCGCGTAAACGGTTGGAGCCGGGTGGCGGGATGAGATGCTATTCCATGTCACCTTCACCCCAAGGAACGTCATCACCCGCGAAAGCGGGTGATTAATGAAAATACCCGGCGCAAGCGCCCATAAGACTTCATCGCAGTGCGAGCCCTCACCGATCGTCATCACCCGCGAAAGCGCGGGATCCAAAAGTAGCTCTTGCATCAAGCCGGGCCCAGAGCGCGAAATCGCGCCGGCGTGAAGGGTGGATTCCGGTTTTCGCCGGAATGACGCATCCTGGCGGGCGTGTGGCGTGATTCGGAGATAGATAATGATGCGTTGTTCAGGATGGATTGCCGTTTGATCCAAAAGAAATTGCGATACGACGATGCGAATCGACCGTTTCAGATTGCCTCACGGCGGCTACGAAGTTCTGCCTATGGCGCTACGAAATTCCGTAGCGCCGTGGCGATAGCATTTTGGCTGTGACACACGAACCACCGGATGCCCTGGGCGCGGGCGCGCTCGCGCTTGCGGGGGCGAAGCGCAGCGACGAGTTTGGCCGGCTGCTGAGCGGGGCCATCAACAGCATCGCCCAGTATGAGGCCAAAACCGCGCCCGTCATCGAGGACAGCCTGGGCAGGCTGGCCGGCCTGTCGCGGGCGTCTATCCAGCGTTACAAGCGCGGCTATGTCCCGCCCGAGCCGCGAACGGTCCAGATCCTCGCCGACGCCGCGGTCAAACGGGGCTTCCTCAATCGCCGCTGGCTGATCCGCTTCCTGCGCGCCGCCGCCTACCCGGCGCCCGATGCCTTGCTCGACGCGCTCTGCCCTGCCACGGCCACGGCCTCGGAGACGGGGCCGGGCCCGGTCCTGCAGAACCTGCCGCCCCCGAGCTATGCCCAGTTCATCACCCGCGAGCGGCCGTTCGCGGAGGTGGTGGAAGCGTTGCGCCAGCGCACCGCCCTGGTGGTCGTCTCGAGCCTGGGCGGGATGGGCAAGACCAGCCTCGTCCGCGAGGTCGCCGCCCAGTGCCTGCGCGGCGACGCCGAACTGCCTGCGTTTGACGCAGCCGTGTGGGTGAGCGACGCGGAGCGACCCGGCACGCTCACGCTCGAGGCCGTCCTGGACGAGATCGCCCGGACGCTCAACTCCGATGGGCTGGTCGACCGCGGCCTCGAGGACAAACGCCGCGGGGTCGAGATGCTCCTGCGCAGCCGGCGTATCCTGGTCATCGTCGATAACTTTGAGACCGTCACCGACGCGCCCCTGCTCAAGTGGCTGCTGAAACTGCCCGAGCCGAGCAAGGCCGTCATCACCACCCGCGAGTACCGCCGCGAATATCGCCAGGGCGCCTGGCCGGTCGACCTGCGCGGGATGACCGAGCCCGAGGCGCGCGACTTCCTGGCCCAGCGCCTGCGCATGCTCCGCCTTGATACGGCGGTCCTGTCCGGCGAGGCGACCGCGCAATTGATCGCGGCCACGGGCGGGAATCCGAAGGCGATGACGATGGCGCTGGGCGGGCTGAAGTATGCCCAGCGCCCGGCGGCGGACATCATCGACGACGTGCTGGCCGCCCGCGGTGATTTGTTCCAGGAGCTGCTCGAGCGCAGTTGGTCGATGCTCGACGAAGCTGCCCGCCGGGTGCTGCTGGCGGCGGCGCTCTTCGCGCCGAGCGCGGATGCCGACGCCCTGGCCGCCGTCGCGGATGTCCGCCCGGCCGCGATGACCCGGGCGATCGAGCGCCTGGCGGACCTGTCTCTATTGGACGTTTTGGGCGGCGATCTTGGCCGCCGGCCGCGCTACGCCCTGCACCCGCTGGTCCGCGCCTACGCCGGCCAGGAGCTTGCCAAAGATGGCGCATTTGCGAACGCGGCGCGCGAACGCGCGGTGGAGTGGTATGGCGCGTTGGCCGCCCGGGTGGGCTACTGCCGCGACAGCCTGGACCGCCTCAAGTTGCTCGACCCGGAGCGCGACATGCTGCACGTCGTGCTGGCTTGGGCGCGCGAGCAGGGCCGTCCCGAGCGGATCCTGGGGCTGGCCGAGGGCGCGGGCTACTACTGTTACGTCCGCGGGCTGATGAACCGCATTCCGGACGTCAATTTACTGGCCGCGGACGCAGCCCATACTCTCGGCAAGCCGACCGAGGAACTGCGCTGGCTTGCCTATCACGTCCAACGCAAGGCCCGCAGCGGCGCGCTGGACGAGGTCGCGGCGTATCTGCCGCAGGTCCAGGCCCTGGCGGAGGCGCATCCAATGTCGCCGGAGGCGGCCGAGGTCTACCGGCATGCGCTGGCCACCTATTTTGTGGCGGCCGGCCGGCCAGCCGAGGCCGAGCGCGAATGGCGGGCGCTTCTGTCCGTCGACGGGATCACAGAGGTGTCACGCCTGCTGGCCGTGCGCTGGTTGGCCACGCTTCTGCGCGAGGCAGGGCGGCTGGATGAGGCCCGGGCGTTGTTGGGCGGGGCGATCGCATCGGCTTCGGGCGCGGCGAACATCCGGGCGGTGGTGGCGCTGCAACTGCTGTTGTGCCGGGTCCTGCTGGATGCGGGCGCAGAGGGGGAGGCGGTGGCGCTGCTGGCCGAGGCGCGCCAGGCCGTGGTCGCGCATGAGATCGACCGGCACGTGCCCGATTTGTTAGCGGTGGAAGGTCAGGTCGCGGCGGCGCGGGGCGAGATCGATCGCGCCCGGGCGGCCTGGGTCGAGGCGGCGGACCGCTTCCGGCGGATCGGCCTGCAGCGCGAGGTGGCGGATGTCGAGGGGAGGCTGCGGGGGTTGGGCGCGGGATAATGGAGCGCTCAAGGTCGTTGTGCGGGGGATGTCCGAGAACGGGCGATTGATGATATCTACTCATCCGGGCGCCAGGGAGGCGCATCACAATGCAGATCGTACCAGCCACATTTGAGAAGCAGTTTGCTCGGTTTGCCCAGCAAGTGGAGCGCGCGTCGGGCGCGCCATTCGTGTCGTTTCGGGAGGGCCTGCCGCTTGAGTGGGAGGGCTATAAGGAGCAGGTCCGTGACCTGGCGCTGAGTCGCATGGGCGCCGACGCCTGGGATCGGGCTGACATCGGCAGCGGGCGATTCATCGACAAGATGATCCAGGCGATTGAAATCGATGAGCCCGCCCTCGACCTGCGAAACAATCTCGTCGACTGGGATGGACGCTACGGACCGAACGCCCGGGCGCATGCCGGCCTGATCAAGGCCAAAGGCGATCCCAATCTGGTCCTCAACCTTGATCTGTGGTTTGCCGATTTCTACCAGGGCCAACTGACGGACTCCCTCGCCTTCGAGCGCTTTCGCAAACTGGCGAGCAGCCGTTACAGCCTCGTCGCCTATGTCTACTTTCTGAAGGACTGGACGCGCTATATGCCGATTGCGCCGATGACGTTTGACAGGGCGTTCCCGGCGCTGGGCATCAAGCTCGTCACCTCCGGGCACTGCAGTTGGACGAACTACTCGGACTACAACGACGCGCTGCGGGCGGTTCAGCGTTCGCTGGTTGAGGTGGCCGGTCTCGCGGACGCCAGGTTGATCGACGCGCACTCGTTCTGTTGGATGCTGGTGCGGCCGGAGTTGGCCCTGAATCCTGGCGAGGCGCGGGGCGAGCCGGACAGTGATTAGGCGGGTTGTCGTCATACACGCGGGTGCCAGTCCCAATCGTAGGTGGTCAGGCTAAAGATGCGAGAACACTTGCGCCACTGCGCGACTGTCATCCCGAATGGGCCCCCAGCGCTTGTCATCCTCAGCGAGGCCGCCGAGACCACGGAGGCGCAACCCCGTCGGAACAAGAATCGATTCATGCGCGCGTTTGCCGATGCCCGCCTGCCCGGTAGACGGTCACTGGGATTCCTCACCCGCCTTTTTCGCTCAAGCCTGCTAACGCTCAATGGGCGCGTTCGGAATGACAATCGCGAGTGTGCGCGCGCGCCGAACAGCCCCGCGCGCCGCACCGGCTTGGGCAGTTACGTCGAAGAACTTAAGTTACGTTTGGGGCGATAGCCGATGTCGATAATTGGCGTGCCAATGAACAAGCTTCTGTCACGTAGTCATGAGGCCGGAAAATGAGTCTGGGTATTGAAGAGCGCCGAAGAGCCGTTGAAAGGGCGCTTGGGCGGGCCACCGATTACAAATTGCTGAGTGGCGGGACGCATCCAGCCAGGGCCGAGCTCGAGGACGCTTGGGAGCTGGCGTTGCAGTCACCGCGCCTCCCGCCGCCCTGGCCACAACTCGTTGCCTATCGGCTCGCGCACGTGCTGATGCGCGCGAACGATGACCGCCAGTTGGAACGGGCAAGGGCTCTTTTCGAGGAGGCAGCTCGGGACGGAATTCTTGGCCCTATGCCGCACGTTTATCTGCTGGCGACGCTCAGTCGGCTTCGGAGTGAACAGCCAGACGACGCCCGGCGAGCGGAACTTGACGCGCGTCTCGCTGTTGTCTTCAAGAAAGCCATTGAATTGACGAAGAACCTGCCTTATATTCGGAGCCGCTCGAGCGAAGGGTCCTATGAGGATGCATCCATTCAGCACGGAATCGTCAATTTGCTCGAGCTGAGCGCCTATTACCTGCAACAGCCCTACGTCCCGCTTGAAGGTGTCGGCGGCGCATACCGCGATCTGGGCTTGGGTGAGGATTGGTTCCTGGTTGGTCCGGATCCGGCGATTGCTGCCATCCGGTATCCGGAGTCGCTGGCGATGGCCGAACTCGAGGCGCGCGGTGAGGCGAATCCGGGCGCAGTTCTGTTTTGTTGGCCCATGTACCCCGAACAACCGATGTGGAAGGCTCCTGGCGACAAATGGCGCAAGGCCAGCGAGCCGCATATTCGCCTTGTTGCGAACATCCTAAAGCCAGACACCCGATCGAGACTTGACTTTCGCGACAAGATTGTCGGCGAAGAAGACGACCGCGACGATGCGGCCAGGAGGGATGCGCGCTATCGACAAATCGTGAGCAGGACGGAGGAGAAGCTGCAAGACCTTTGCGGCCGTCCTGGCGCCGACTTAATCCAGCCGGGTGTCCGTAACGAAGTACCAGTTTTGGCTCCCGACATGGTCATCTTTGGCGCGGTCAGCGAAGAAGCCCTCAACAGTGCCCTAACCATCTGACGGCCAAAAAACTGTCACGCCACTGTCACACCTCCCGGGTTACTGTGTTCTCAACAATACAAGCAGCGGAGCGTCGATAAGGTTCGGCGCTCCGCCCGGGAGGAATCATGAACGACAACCTATATTTCGCCTACGGATCGAACCTGAACAAGGCTGACTGGGAGCGCTTCGTCGGTCCAGAGCGCAATCCCAACGCCATTCACAAGGTCGAGGTGGCCTACCTGCCCGACTTCGAGTTGGTCTTTGATCGTCGGTCGAAGACGCGCTCCGGTGGCGTGTTGAACCTAAAGCCGCGGATCGGACAACTTGTCGCGGGCGTCCTGTTTAAGGTGAGCGCCGATGGCTGGGCAATGCTGGACGAGAAGGAGGGTCACCCGGGCGCTTATCAGCGATTCGACACCGTCGCGCTCCGGCCGGACGGCACGGAAGTTCGGGTGACGACCTACAAGGTGCCGGACGAGCGCCGCCAGGGATTTGTCGCGCCGGCGCAAGCCTATGTTGAAATCGTGCGCGCGGGGCTTCAGGCGCATGGCTTGGAATCGGTGATGCTGGACGCCGCGGCCAAGGGCGAAACGCTGGCGCACTCAGTCAATTCGGTCTTCGTCTATGGAACCCTCATGCGAGGCGAGAGCCGCTTTGGCGCATTGGCCAACCACGGCCTGGAGTGCGTTCTCATGGCCGAAGCTCCCGGCCGGCTGGCGGATCTGGGCGCATATCCGGGCCTGCTCGCTCCGGCAGCGCCCGATCAATGGGTCGAAGGGGAATTCATCCGACTTGGCGACATTGGCGGCGCGCTCACCCAGCTCGATGGGATCGAAGGCTTTCGCGGCTACGGCCGGCCCGGCTCGCTCTATCGGCGCGCCTTGGTCGATGTTGGCGTTGGCGATGGGCGAGTGCGGCGCGCGTGGACCTACTTTTACGCGGGCGGTCACGCGGGCGTGACGACCATCCCATCCGGCAGTTGGCGGGCAAGCCGCGGCCGGCGGGATGCCTTTGTCGAGCGTCTCGTCGCTTCCTATGCGGAGGGCGACGAGCGGGGCCTGACCGCCGCCTTGATCGAGAGGGACACGTGGCGGCGTGGGTCGGACCCGGCGCCGGCCGAATCCGTGCGGCCACTGGCCGATGCGGTCCGCGACGGGGAAATCTCGGAGCGCCAGCTGGCGATGACGACGCAGCGATGGACGGTGGTCCCGCCGCCGCCGGGTGAATAACGCTGGATAGAAAGCTGAATCCAGCGACAGACAATACAATTACATGCACGGGAGGGCACTATGCCTGCGGACTACTCACAAACCTATCTTGAGCGATGGCGCCAGCAAGGCGCAGACACATTTCTTACGAGCCTCTGCTCGGACGAGCGGATTCGGGTGAACGCGTGCAAGCGTGTGGCTGACACCATCCTGACCGCAAACAGCTTGAATTCGCACAGTTGGGGACTGACCCAGGCATCCTGGGGCCTTCGTCTGAACTTCGGGCGCCTCGAGGCGATCTCTTGGGACGCCCAAGCAATTGGGATCATGGTGGATTTCCAATCCGCCCCGACCAAGGCGGTCCTCAAGAAACTGGAGAACTTGCGTAGCGGCGATGGAATTTACCGAAGCGCGCCAGACTCGCACTATGTTTGGTCAAACACGACCGACGCGGCCGAGTTCGACTCTTTTCTGAAGCTGGTCGCCGCGCCGCACGCGGCCCACCTCAGGGTTGCGGCCGGCACTGGCATAAACGGGGTGACGCCGAAAGGGCATCATCCCGGTTTCGTGGACGCCATCGCGCTCGTGGCGGGGATCGCTT
>JBKJQK010000466.1:0-5490 GCA_046594095.1 Anaerolineae bacterium
GCATGGGCTGAGCCTGCCCTCGCTTGGGGTGCTGCCGGGGGCCATCCAGCTCCCGCCCGACGGCCAGCCCATCCTGCTCGGCGCCGATGCCCAGACCACGGGCGGGTATCCGCTGATCGGGATGTTGATCCAGGCCGATACCCCGCGGGCGGGTCAGCTCTTGCCTGGCGACGCCGCGCGCTTCTGGCAAGTCGACGAGGCGGAAGCGATTCGCGCGTGGGGTGAGCAGAAGGACTGGCTTAAGGCCGGCCCCGAGCCCGACGACTGGCTGGCGCTCCTGGCGAGCGCATAATTCGGCCATGGACCGCCTTGCTCCAGCCAGGCGCTCGCGGGTGATGGCCGCGGTGCCAAGCCGGCGCACATCGCTCGAGCGCGCGTTCGCCGCGGCCCTGCGGGCGGCCGGGTTGCGCGGCTTTGGGATGAACGCCCAGGACATCCTCGGGCGGCCGGACATCGTCTTCCGCCGGGCCCGCGTGGTGGTCTTTGTGGACAGTTGCTTTTGGCACGCCTGTCGCTGGCACTGCCGCAGGCCGGCGTCGAACACGGAGTACTGGGCGTGGAAGATGGCCCGCAACAAGGCCCGCGACCGAAGCGTCAATCGGGCGCTTCGAGAACAGGGTTGGAGCGTTGTGCGGGTGTGGGAGCATCAGCTCGATAATCCGGCCCGCCTGGCGCGGGCGATCGAGCGGGTGCGGGCAGCGTTCAGCCCCTGAACACGAACGTATCCCGGCGGGTTTCGTGCGGATCGCCGTCGGGGCCGCGCGGATCCCACGGGAGGCGCCGATCGGCGGTGGGCGCAAGACGCTGACCCCAGGCGGTCAGGGTTCGCACCGCGATTCCGCCCCGGTACAGGACCGTGGTGCGGGTGCGCTCGCCGGAGCCGATCAGCCGGACGCAATCAGGCTCGCTGTAGCGCCGCATGGCGTCGTCGACCACCCGGGCGATGAAGAACAGAATCCCCGGCCCGCCGCTCACCCCGATGTGCTCGGGCGCCTCGGGCCCAAGCGTGTCAAAGACCAACACCCCGTCGACCATCCGGCCGGAAAAAGCGCGTGCGTGAATGGGCCGCCCGCAAAAGGTCACGTTGGTCTGGCGATAGGTCAGGCCATCGAAGTCGACATACACCAGGTTGTCGAAGGGCGCGGGACCGGGCGAGCCGCCCTGGGCGTCCTCGGCCAGCGGATGGCCAGCCAGGTCAAAGATTTCGACGTGGTCGTGCCATACCCCGCGCATGCGGGTGAGCGTGTCGCCGACGGTGCCGGGGGCGAAGACGGTCATGGCTGGGGTGTCAGGCCGCTTTCTTGACCCCAAACTGGACCTGCTCGCCGACCTCGATCACCATCTTGGCCACTTCCATCTTGCCGCGCTCGGCGGGAAAGGCTTGAACGAGGCCCATGCTCAGGTCACGCAGGCTGCGGGCAATGACGCCGCGATTGCCCGTGTTGCTCGTGCCGCAGGCTTTCAGCGCCCCGGTCGCGACCGCAAAGGCGCGCTCGCACGTCTCGGCCTTGCACATCCGCCACTGCTGGACGACGCGCGGCTTGGACAGCAGGGGCGGCTCGGCGGTCTCCAGCTCGAGCTGGCGGCGCGCCCACAGATAGGCGGCCTCCAGATCGACCGACATCTGGCCGATGAGCTGCTGGTGAAAGGCGCTGTCCGACACAATAAGCCGGCCTGTGTCCTCGTAGCGCAGGCCCATCAGATGATGGAGCGTGAAGTCGTAGGCGCGCTGGGCGACGCCGAGGTAAATGGCGACCACCGCCAACTGGTTGCCCACAAAACTGCCCCGGCTCATCTTCATCATTTTGACAAACGCGCCAGGCAGGGCCAGGGCATCGTCCGTGGCGACAAAGGCATCCTCGAGGATCAAGCCGTGGGTGGCCGTCGCCCGCATGCCCAGCGCGTCCCACTTCGCCCGCTCGCGCACGCCGGCCGCGTCGCGCTTGACGAAGAACAGGCACAGCCCATCGACCGTCGTCGTGCCGGCCAGCTTGGCCGTGACCAGATACTCGTCCGCCACGCCGGTCGAGCAGCCAAACGACTTGACCCCATTGAGCAGCCAGCCGCCAGGCACGGCCTTTGCTTCGGTCGAGATCGCGATCGCGCTCCCGCTCCCGCTCGACTTGGCGGTTTCACTGGCGAAGTTGGCCAGCCACAGACCCTGGCTGCCCATCTTGGTCAGCAGCTTCACCGCAAAAGCCCGCGCGACCGGCGCTTCCTCGGCCGAGAACAGCCCGGCCTCCAGGGCCTCGAGCGGCAACAGCCCGCGCGAAGCGCTGCTGCAGTGGAAGAAATACGAAAGGGCTGTGCTGGCGCAGGCCGTCCCCATCGCAAACACCGCCGCGGTCAGGTCGCGCAGTGTGCCGCCCAGCCCGCCATACGCCTCGGGGACGATGATGCCAAGCAGGCCCGCATCGCGCAGCGTTTTGATATGCGGGCGGTGGAAGGCGCCTTCAAAATCGCAGGCCTCGGCGTGGGCGCGCAGCTCGGGCAATACGCTTTCCACGCGCGCGGCGATGGCGCGTTCGCGCTCGGTCATCCGCTCGACGAGCTGCGCTCCGGTGAGGGGGGTGGACATGGGCTTCTCCTGCCGGTAATGGCGATGGTTTCTATTGTCCCGGACCGCTTCAGCGCTGGCGCGCGGCCAGCACGAGTTCGCCCGGCGTCCAGGTGAGCACGCCGAACAGGTAGTGCTTGAGGCGGTCCGAGCGCAGAACTTGCCACACCGCGCTCATCGTATAGTTGTCGTCGATGATGAACTCGCGCCCGCGGATCTTGAGCGCCTCGCCAAAGAAATGCTGGACGGTGTAAAGCGCACGGCCATACGACAGGCCGTTGCCATATACGTCCGGGCCGTCAAACGTGTGCAAATTGGCGTTGCGGAAGCGGGTGTAGGTGAAAGTGCGCTCGATGGCGCCGGTCATCTCGACCGTCATCTCGGCCCGCAGGAGCGCCAGCGGGCGGTAACGCATCTTCACGTGGGTGACACCCTGCTTATGCTGATCCTCGCCGTTGACCTCGAGGTCGCCCTCCCAAGTTCCGGCGTGCTTCTCGGGCAGGGCGTGCGGCATCCGCCCGTTCACCTGCTCGGTCGCGCAGAACGCCTCGATGGATGCCTGTGTGACCGGGTTGGTGTGATAGTCGCTGTCGATGACCCCAAAGGCGAACTTGGTCGCCTCCAGGCGCGGATGAAGCGGGCCCGTCATGTCGTGCAGGCGGGTGTCCATGTAGTAGACGGTCTGCCCGTTTTCGAACACGCTCGAGCGATAGACCTTGTTGTAGCCAACGTGATTGCCGCGCGCGTCGAAGATCGAGGGCAGGCCGTGCCACTCGCCTTCGATCCGCTGCTGCCACTGGCTGGGGGCGTTGGAAGATTGGGTCATCGTCTTCTAGATCTCCTGGCGGATCAGAATATCGCGCAATTCGGCGCAGGTTTGAGGTCCAAGCAGGCGATCCATCTGATTCCAGACCGGATCGACCTCGGGATTGAACAGGGCCGCCCGGTTGCGGCGATCACGCTCAGCCAGCGATTCCGGGGTTGCGCCGGGCGCCAGCTCGGCTGGGACCCCGTTCTCCACCAAGTCTCCCCAGAATTTGAGGTAGTTATCCACATACGGCCGGACACTGGCGAAGGCGCCCTCGGTCGCCCGAAAGGCCAGCATCCACGGCGACATGATCGCGAACCGGCGCGGCGACAGTTGGGCGGGGGTGAGCCCCTCGATCTTGCGACCCGCATCGAACTCGGCGGTCAGGGCCTGGAAGCAGTGGTTGAGATAGGCCAGGTTCGCGCCCAGATCCACGCGCGGCACAAGGTCGAGATGGAAGGCGAAGTGCGGGCCGGCCAGGACCGAGTCCAGGGTGAAGTGGGGGACCAGACTGCCCGGCGGGGTGAAGGCGAAATACATGTGCGAGTCCAGCCCGATCGGCGGAACCGTGATGCCGATGTAGACCACCTTGGCCAGCTTTTCGCCCGTGAAGACGCGCACCGCGCCCACCGGCGCCGGCGACATCGGGCTAACCAGCGCCTTAAACGGCGCGCCCACCTCGCGCAGGCTGAAGCGCGCGATGATGGCGTCAAGGGTGGAGGTCGAAAGCGTTCGGGCAAGAGACATAGGCTGAAAGGAAATGGGGGCCAGACCGGCGGCCCCCGTCAAGCAGCGGGCGTGCTTTCGCGGTTGCCGGGCTTCCGGACGGGAACTTCTTTCACCACCCAGGCGTTGCCCAGCTCAGGGATTTCGCGCCGGGCAGGCGACGGAATGACGACCGCCTGATGGCGCGAATACTCCGACTGGATCAGATGGGTGTCGATGTTCCAGCCCTTGTCGATGTACTTCTGGCGCATCCGGCGATAGGCGATCTGGATCGTGTCCAACTTCACATGCAGTTCGGCGCCCAGGTCGCAGGGCAACAGCTCTGGCCGTTGGGCTTCGACAACCGGCTTGTCCTGCCAGAAGATCTTGAAGACCCGCTTGCGCGCGTCGCCGTCCGCCCAATCGCCCTTAAATTACTGGCGCAGGTTGATCCACTTGGTGATGGTCCGGTAGTCATCGACCGGAATATGGGCGTTCCACAACACCATCTTGCCGATGGACAGCTTGACCTCGAGCAGGGTCAGGCAGGGCATGAAGAAACCGGCCCGGGTGACCACGCCCTTGCGCTGGGTCTCCTCTTTGTAGAGCCGGTTCCACAGGCCGCGGATATTGCGCTTGGGCGGTTTGAGGGTGACGGTCGCCTCGGCCCCCACCTCGCCGTGGTATTTGACGACATACTCCTCGACCTCGGGCTCCTCGCGGTTGCCAAACGCGCCGCCATGGACGAATGGGGCGTGGGCGATGTCCATGCTGTTCTCGAGCACCCGGTCATAGTGGGCATTCCACTCGAACTGCCCGTAGGTCATCTTGAAGTCGGGATTGTCGAAGTGATCGAGGTGGGGCAGGGCGGGACGCTCGGCCTCGGGCAGATCGCCCAGAAACGCCCACACCCAGCCGTACTTCTCCTGGGTAGGATACGAGTCGACCCGAGCCTTCTTCGGCACCGGAACATTCTGCAGGTTGGCTGGGGTCTTCACGCATTCGCCATCCGGCTTGTATTCCCAGCCGTGATACGGGCACACGATGCAGCCGTTGGCGATCCAGCCGTCGGACAGCGCGCCGCCGCGATGAACGCACAGATCGCTCATGACCTGGGCCTTGCCGTCGGGGGTCCGGAAGACCACGAGTTCCTGGCCGAGAGCGGTCACGGGTTTGGGTTTGGCGGTAACCTCGGGCGTGAACTCGAGCGGCCACAAGAAATTCTTGAGCACCAGATCTCCTCGGTTGGGTCTGGGCGCGGCGTGTTCGGCGACCCAGCCTCAAATGTCATGACATTATAACAACTGCACTCGCCGGTAGAATGCCGCTGACATGGACCAGCCCATCACCCGCATCGTGCGCGCCAACGACGCGTCGTTCTGCGTCTACGACTGGGAGGGGGGCTCGGCGCTCCCGCCGG
>JBKJQK010000485.1:0-3185 GCA_046594095.1 Anaerolineae bacterium
TTCCGAACCGGAGATTCGGACCGCCGGACACTCTCGGCCGGATCAAAGTCCGGTGGGGCCGCCGCTCGCGCGATTGCGCTGATCTCGGTTTGGTCCCAACCGCTCCCGTGACTCCACAGAATCAGGGCATAACGCCGCGCGGGCCAGCGGACATGGGCCCACGTGACGAAGTCAAGCAGCGTCCGCGGATCCCCTGAGTCGACCGGGGCCAGAATCTCGCGCTGTTCATTCGCCTCAACCGTCTCGACACGATAGCGGGCAGGGGCCTCGTAGAGGCTGTCATGCTGGACGACAAAATTGACTGACGCGCCTGAGCCAACCTGGCGAAGCTCGCCAATATCGGCGAAGGCGTTGGGCGAAAGGCTGTTTTCGCCCGCCAGATACACCATCACCGTCCAATCGGCTTGGGTCATCGGATAGCCCGGTCAGCCGCCGCACGGCTTCAAGACGCCACCGGTTGGAGGCGCCGCGAGCAGATTGGGATCAATTCCCTTCTCCGGCCCCACAATGAAGCCTTCGCCGAGAAACAGCTTGCCATCAACATACAACTCGAAGCGGTATGCGCCCCCTGCCAACGCCGTTGTACCGAAGGAAGATGCCTGAAGGCTAATGAACTGGGGACCTGAGCGGGTGAATCCAAGCGCCTCGGGCCGGCCGTCCCAGCACAGACTGCGGGTTCGGGTCCCCGGGCGATCGTTCAGCGCCTGGCCATTCAAATACCAGCGCCCGCTCAGGGTTGCGCCCGGCCAGTTCGTGACAGACCATACCCCGTTGACTCGAGTCGCGCCCGCCTCAAATTCGCGCTCGGGTTTCTGACATTCGGGCACGGCGGTCTTAAAGTCTGGCCGGTGGGCGCAAAAACTGAAGCCAGGATAGCCTCCGGCCGCCTGCCGGGGAGCCGAAGCAATCGGCGTTGGCCCGGGCGCGGCGCCGGTCGGAACGGGTGTCGGCGCCGGGGCGGGGCCGGGCGCGGAGCGCGGCGAACCAGCGCCAATCGCCGGCAGAAGCGCGCGATTGGGGAGTTCCGCCGAAGGACGGCTGGCGGAGGGCGAAACGGGCGCGCCCAACGGTGAAGCGCAACCTGTAAGCGCGGAACCGAGCAGGAGGGCGCTCAGGGGCGCGAGAAGTCTATTTGGCATTGGTCGCATGTCCGCCACTGTACGCGAAGAACGCCGCCCCGCCAAGCCGGCCGGTCATGGCCGCAACGCGTGGGCGGCCAGAGGAGCCGGAAAGGTGTCGGGATGAAGCAAGCCCGCCAGAACTTCAATCCCGTCAAACACGCCAGGGCCAGGGCCGCTGAAAAACCGGAGCGCTTCGAGCGCGTAGATCTGGCTCAAATAGGTGGCCGGAATTTCGCGCCATAGCCAGCGCAATTCGTCGCGGGCGCCCAGCGATTCGAGGCGCCTCAGGCTTTCCAGCACATCGCAATCCTGGGGCAAGGCCAGAAACAGCTCGGGCTGGGCGTTGGCGACATCTTCCCAACTCGCGGGCGCGCTGGGCGAGCCTGGCTCGGCCAACGCAGGTGTGCCGCCCGCCAGAAGAATCTGCTCAGGCACCCACCCCGGCGCCGCAGATGGCCCATCGAGGTCATCGAGCGCGACCACAACCGGCTTGTGGCGGGCTGCGGCCGCCCGGTTAGCCACACCCTCTATCCGCCGCCGCAGGAAGTCGACCTCAGTGCGCCCGGCTTCGGCAACGCCCAATTCGACGGACAGCGCGAGCATGGAGGCCAGGATACCGTCGATCGTCAGCGCCTCGAGCCCCAGCATGCGGGCTGGCCCCGGGCCGGCCAACGGAACAATCGCATCGGAGGCCCGGGCGTGGCCGGGGGCGGCCCGGGTGAGGATCAAATCTGGCCGGAGCGCCCCGACAGCCTCCCAATCGACCTCGTAGGCGCTCAGGGCCGGCCACGCGGGCTGGACTGCGGGGACGGTCAGAACGTTGCCGGAGGCCCCTGAACCGCACAGGTGGCTGCGGCCAACAAGGGATTCGCCAAGACCCAGGCGGACCACGATATCGGTCGCCGCCGGAAGGAGAGAAACGATCCGCATGACCTAGTACGCGTTGAGGTCTTTGCCGCCAAAGGTGCGCCAAACGGTCTGAAACATGATCTTGAAGTCGAGCCAGACCGACCAATTCTCGATGTACCAGAGATCGTATTGCGTCCGCTCCTCGATCGAGGTATCTCCGCGCAACCCATTGACCTGGGCCCAGCCCGTGATTCCGGACTTTTCGCGATGCCGTTCCATATAGCGGGGAATCCGTTTCCGAAACTCTTCGACATAGCGAGGTTGCTCGGGGCGCGGCCCAACCAGGCTCATATCACCCAGAAAGACGTTGATGAACTGGGGGAACTCATCGACATTGCGGGCGCGCATCCACGACCCGAGCCGGGTCCGGCGGGGGTCATCCTTGGTCGTCCACGTCCCCAGCCGCTCGGCGTCCCGGCGCATCGAACGGAACTTGATGCACCAAAACTTGCGTCCGTCGAGGCCCATCCGCTCCTGAGCAAAGAACACGGGACCCGGCGAATCCAGTTTGATGAGCAAGGCGAACAAGAGCAGGAACGGCGAGGCCACAACCAGAAACACACTGCTCCCGGCAACATCGACAACCCGCTTCAATGTGACCCGCCAGCCGCGCAGCGCAACGTCCCGGATGTTAAGAAGGGGGAGACCGCCCAGCTCACCCATCGTCATCTGACCGGCCATAATCTGAAACAGGTCCGGATAGACTTTGATGCTCAGCGTGCTTCGATCGCAGCGGGAGATGATGTGGAGCATGTCTTCGTCCGAGGCGCCGGCCAGAGCGATGATGACTTCATCCACCGCTTCACGCGACAGGATTTCGGGCAAAGTCTCGACTGTGCCCAGAACCGGAACACCCAGGATGGGGCGAGCCCCGTTGTAAGGGATCGCCCCCACGATGTCGTAGCCCAGCCTGGGCGTCATGGCGATGCGCTGCATGACGGCTACGGCCGGGTCGCCGCTTCCGACCACCACCACGCGCGTTCGCCCGTAGCCAAGATACTGAAACAGACGCAGAAGCCGTCCCTGCACGCCGCGGAAGAAAAGGGTGAAGAAGATCGTGAGCAGCCACGAGTAGACGACCATCCCGCGCGAGTAGTCGTAGGCGCCGCTCGACGTCTTGAGGGTCAACGATGCCACCGCGATGCTGATCAGCAT
>JBKJQK010000510.1:0-3295 GCA_046594095.1 Anaerolineae bacterium
GACCGAGGTAACCGCGATCACCAATGCCTGAGCGCTAAATGCGCCGAGGTTGAAGCGAAAGAGGATCAGGTCGGTGAGATCCGCCAACAGCAGACCCGCCGCATTCAGCCCTATCGCAAGCGCCGACCAGCGAATCGCAGCGCCGCGCCCGCCAAGCCAGCTCCCCAACATGCTCGGTATGAGGGACAACAAAAGCGGCACGCCAAAGGCCGAGCGCAGGAATACAATCGGAGCCGGCCGAGCGCCATCAACAAAAGAGCCGGCCGGCCGCCCTCCAGCCCCAAACACGCCGTTGACCTGAAGCATACGCAGGAGCGCCTGGAAGGCGAGGCTCTCCAGCATCTGGGCAAGCAGGATCGCGATGAGAAGGCCAGTGATGAACCGGGGCGTCAGCCAGCCACGGTGGGGCGCCAGCAAGGATATTCCAAGCAGCGCCAACGACGGAAGCGACGCGAAAATGGCCAGCCCGATCGCGTTCATGTCGAACACCAGCGTCGCGCCGACCAGTCCGATTGCATCCAGGACCAGGCGAAGACCGAGACTGATTTGAACGAGCCGAAGGACCGTTAAAAGCCGCGCGCGTGGATCGCGAGCCGCCAGCACGGAAGAAATCGCCGATTTGGCCATCGAATGCCAACAGGCCTACTCGTAGCGGAGGGCTTCGACGGGAACGAGCCGGCTGGCCCGCCAGGCCGGATAGAGCCCAAACACAACCCCGATGATGACCGAAAAGCCGAACGACACGATGACGGTGCTCGGCACCACAATGGGCTTGACGAATCCAGGGATGTTGCCGGCGAGGCTCGATACGCCCAGGCCAAACCCCAGCCCGATCAGCCCGGCGATCACGCTGACCGTCAGCGCCTCGACCAGAAACTGGGTCATGATATTGGCCCGCCGGGCGCCAAGGGCCTTGCGCACCCCGATCTCGCGGGTGCGCTCCGTGACGCTCACCAGCATAATATTCATGATGCCAATCCCGCCCACGAGCAGTGAGATGGCGCCGATGGCGCCCAGAAAGACGGTCAGCGCCGTGGCAATCGATTCGAGGCTGCTCGCGATTTCGGCCTGGTCGACCAGCCGAAAGTCGTCCGCCTGGGCATCGCTCAGATTGTGCTGCTGGCGCAGCACCGCGGTGATATCCGCCTTGACAACGTCCGCCTTCGACGCGGGGTCCGTCTCAACGTAGATGTTGGTGACCGACTTCAGCCCCTGTGCGCGCCGCACATACAGCTTCTCCTGGGCAACCGTCAGCGGGACATAAATGACATCATCGGGGTTGGCCGGCCCGAAACCGCCCTTCTTCTCAGCCACGGCCACGACCCGGAACGGCACGTTGTCAATGAGGACGGTCTGCCCAAGGGCTCCCCCGGCGGGAAAGAGCACATCGGCGATGGTGCTCCCTAGAATCGCCTCACGGGTGCGCAGTTCCACTTCCTGATCGCCAAAAGCCGTGCCCTCGGTCATCGAGATGTTGCGGATGACAAACATGTCCGGGGTAGTCCCGGCGACCTGCGTCGCGCGTTGGTTGACCCCGGCCGCGGCGCGCGAGTTTCCGCGCACTTCGGGCACAACCCGAACCAGGCCTGGAACATTCAGAGGGTCGGCCAGGGCCGTTACATCGCTGCTCGTGAGCCGGGCGTTGGCAGCCCGGCCATCCGCCGATAGGGTAAGCAGGTTGCTACCCAGGCTGCTGACCCGCGAGGTGATCCCGCTGGAAACACCCGCGCCGATCGACAGCAGCGACACAACCGAGGCTACTCCGATGATGACGCCGAGCATGGTCAGAATCGTCCGCAGCTTGTTGCTTGACAGGCTCTCAAGCGCGGTCCGAATGGTATCAAAAATGTTCATGCGATTTGCCTATTTTCGAATATCACTTTCGATGCGGCCGTCACGAATGGCGATAATCCGTTTTGCATGTCCGGCCACGTTGGCGTCGTGAGTCACCAGGATGACGGTGATTCCCCTGGTCGACTGGAGATTCTCGAACAGCGCTAGAATCTCGGCCCCAGTCCGGCTGTCGAGGGCGCCCGTGGGCTCGTCGGCCAGGATCATCGTCGGGCGGGTGACCAGGGCGCGCGCAATTGCGACGCGCTGCTGCTGTCCGCCCGAGAGCTCGGTTGGCCGGTGGCGAAGCCGCTCGGCCAGGCCGACTGTCGTAAGCGCCTCAACCGCCCGGGCATGCCGCTCTTTCCCGCCCATGCCGGCGTAACGCAATGGCAACTCGACATTTCGTAAGGCGGTCGCTTTGCCGAGCAGATTGAACTGCTGAAAGACAAACCCGATGTTGCGGTTGCGCGCCTGGGCAAGCTGGTCGTCGCGCAGCCGGCTCACATCCTTTCCATTGAGCGAGTAGGCGCCCGACGTTGGAACATCCAGACAACCCAGGATATTCATCAGGGTGCTTTTGCCGCTGCCAGAGGGTCCTATGATGGCCACAAACTCGCCATCGTTGATTGTCAGGTCAACACCATCCAGGGCGTGAACAATTTCACCGCCAAGACGGTAGGTCTTTTTGACGTCCTTGAGTTCAATCATGTTTATACGCGTCTTTTCGAGTCGATTCGAAAACTTGCGCTGAGATGAGGATTCGGATGGCCTAACGCCCAGGCTGTCCGCCGCCAGGGAACCCGCCGCCCGCGCCCGGAATTGCGAAGCCACCTTGCTGGTTCTGAGCGCCCGACGCGCCGGTCGTGACCGCGGCGATCTCGATCTGGTCACCGAGGGCCAGTCCGCCGCGAATCTCTGTCAGCGTTTGGCCGCGCAACCCGACCTCAACTGAGACGCTTTCGGTCGTGCCATCTGCCTTTACCCGCTTGACAATTGAACTGCGCGTTGCGCGGTCGAGGGAAACCGCGCGGTTGGGCACGACCAGCACGTCGCTGGCCCCGCCAATGATGACCTCCGAGGTGCCGCTCATACCCAGTAGAAAATTGGGCCGCCCAAAGGCCGCCCCGCCGGCGAATCCTCCCCCTGCGCCGGCGGGCCTTTGACCCTGACCGCCAGCCTGTCCGGGTTGACCTTGACCCCCACCCTGGGGCCGACCCGTGCCGCTGATCGCGCCCGTGGCGGTGATGACGGCCGCGCCGGGAGGCAGCGCTCCTGACGCGCCGGCAGGCCGCAAGCCGCCGGCGTCAAAACCAAGTCGGACTTTGAAAGTAACCACGCTCGACGACGCTGTCGACGCGGGCGCAATGGATTCGACTGTGGCGGAGATCGGAATCTGGGCAAAAGCCTGCAAGGTGACCCGGGCCGGCATGCCCACCCGGACGTTGCCAATGTCCGACTCATC
>JBKJQK010000557.1:0-4871 GCA_046594095.1 Anaerolineae bacterium
CGCGCGGCGGCCGGGCGGCTGGGGCCGTGGGACAGCCGGCCTGGGCCTTCGCCGGCGCGTATCGCCATCCCGGCTACGGCGCCATAACGGTCGAAGCCCGTGCCGACGCCATCACGCTCACCCATAACCACATTGACTACACCGGCGCGCGGCTCGGCCCGAACGCCTTCGAATTGAGCCACGCCCTGATCAGCGAGCCGCGCTTTGCCCGCTTTTTTCTCGACGCGGCGGGCCGGGTGAGCGCGGTGGCGATTCAGTTTGAGCCGGCGGTGGATGAGATCGTGTTTGCCCGGCTGTGAGCAAACTCAGCACCTTGTGATCGCTTCCGGTCAGGGCCAACGCCCCAATCTCGGGCCGGTCGGCCCACGTCAGCCGTTGATAGCCGGGGTCGCCCTTGAGTGGCCCCGGCATCCTGCGAAGCCGGATAACCGCGATATGCCGCACGAGGCGGAAGTTGGTGAAGGTGTGGCGGACCGCGCCAAGAAACGCATCGGGGCCAATCTCGACGGTTAGCCCCGTGCGTTGGGCGAGTACGGCTGAGAGCGCGTCCGCCGCCAGGGTTGCGTCAAATTCAGGGGCGGGGGCGGCCTCGCTCGAGACAAACTCCCACAGCCCGCCAAGCAGCCCGCTCGGATTTCGCTGCCCGAGCAACATCCGGCCCCTCGGATCGACGAGTACGGCGGTCAAGGCGGTCCGCTCTGGCGGCCGCTCCTTCTTCACTCGGACGGGGAAACGCTCTGGCTGGCCCGATGCGAACCCGGCGCAGATGGCCCGGAGCGGACAGATCGGGCAATCTGGCGCCCGGGGCGCGCAAACGGTTGCGCCGAGTTCCATCATCGCTTCGTTATAGGCACCGGCCTTTCCGCGCGGCAGGAGCGCTTCGTCGATGGCCCAGAGCAGGTCGTCCAGAGTCTTGACGGTTCCGGGTGGAACGCCAAGCCCAACGGGCCAGGCCCTCGAGCGCCAGTCCGCGCCGATCGCAAACAGGCGCGACAAAACCCGCTTGACGTTGCCATCCAGGGCGGGCGCATCACGGTTGAAGGCCAGACTGGCGATTGCGCCCGCCGTATAGCGACCAATCCCGGGCAGGGCGAGAAGCCCCTCCAGCGTATCGGGCAACTGCCCGTGAAGCGTCTCGTCGACGATGCGGGCCGCGCGATGAAGATTTCGCGCCCTCGCGTAGTAGCCCAGTCCCTCCCACAGCTTCAGGACATCATCGACGGGCGCGGCTGCCAGGGCGCTCACGCTGGGAAAGCGCGTGATCCAGCGCTCAAAGTAGGGGACGACGGTGGCCACCTGGGTCTGCTGCAGCATCGCCTCGGACAGCCAGACGTGATACGGGTCACGCGGTTCGCGCCGCCAGGGCAGGGTCCGGCGCGAGCGTCCGAACCAGGCCAGCAGCCCGGCGATCGCCCTCCGCAGTTGTGCCCGGGAGATAGGGCTGCCGATCACGGATCGAGCCGCTTCAGCCGTCGCGCGGCAAGCGCGAGCAGGATGACGGACAGCAGCAAATACAAAACGGTCATCACCACGAATGGGGCAGGCAGAAGCGTCGCGCCTGGGCTGGCCGATGGATTGAATGAGAATCGCAACATGTCATTCCGGTTGTCGAAGTTCAAGAGCGACCCGACCAGCGCGCTGACGGGGCTGAGGCTCATGAGTCCAAGGGTCACGAGTTGGGACAATCCGGTTTCGGCCGGCGTGGCCGGCCGCGCCGCCAGCGTGCCGGCCGTCAGGGGCAACAGGACGCCCGAAAGCGCAAGCAGCAGGATGCCGGTTCCGAACAGGAGCAGCAACACGACGCTGTAAGTCAGGATGACGGCCGAAACGGTATTGGGCGCATAACATGACGCGCACAGACCCAGGACTGAAAACAAGATCGCCGCGGCGACGCTCACGCACAAGGCTGCGCCGACCTGTGATAGCTCGATGCCGCCGAGTAAGAAGGCAAGGCTGAACAGGGGCAGGCTGGCGAAGATCAAGACGAGGGTGAAACCTAGCGAAGCGCTGAGTTTGCTGTAAACAATCTGCCAGGGCGTCAAGGCAGTCGATCGCAAAAGGTCAAACGTTTTTCGTTCGCGCTCGCCCGAGATCACCCCGCATGTCAGCGCTGGCGCCGCAAACGATGCCAGGACGATTTGCATTCCCGCGAGGGCATAGAACACACCCGTGCCGACCGTTCGCGATGCGCCCGCGCCCTGGTTTGCGGCGACCACCGAGGCGACCGCATAAACCAGCAGAGAAACGCCGGCCGACACAAACATAAATACGCTCAGCAGTCCGGCGGCGTGGCCGCCGCGCATGCGGGCATCTAGCTCGCGCCGGGCAAGCGGGTTGATGCCCCTTTGACGTGGCCGGCTGGGCCTGCTAGGCGATTCCATCGCCCGCCGTTTCAAACATCGCCTCGAGCGAGTCGGCATGTTCGACGAAACTCACGACCTGCGTACCCGCGCGCAGAAGGTCGCTTAGCAGGGCGCTGGCCTCGTAGTAGTTGCCATCGAACTTCAAACGCATCTCCGATACGAGAGCCGGGGCGCCGGCCTGGGTTGGCGGCGCGATCAGGCGCGCATCGAAGACGCCCGGATTTCGATTGGCCACTTCGAGGGCCGCCTCTGACTCGCCGAGGAACGTGACGACCACCGGGCGATGAGGCCGCAGCCGGTTGGTCAACGCCCCAAACTCGCCCGTGTCCACGATCCGGCCGCGCTCCATCAGGGTGACCGTGTCACACACGCCTTCCAGCTCGGCCATGTTGCGGGATGTCATCAGTACGGTCTTGCCCATCGTCCGGAGTTCGCGGATGAGTTCGCGGATCTCAACCCGTGCCTTTGGATCGAGGCCGGTCAAAGGTTCGTCGAGGAGCAACACCCGCGGATCATGGGTTAGTGCGCGGGCAAGTCCAAGCCGCTTGCGCATGCCCGCGGACAGCTCTTCAACTGCGGTGTCACGCCGGTGGGAAAGGTCGACAAGTTGCAACAAGTCCGACACCAGAGGCAATTGGTCCCCGGTAGGCACACCATGGCAGGCCGCAAAGAACACAAGATATTCGCTGACGGACATGTGCGGGTATAGCCCGAACTCATTCGGCAGGAAGCCAGTCGCAGCCCGGACTCCGGCGACATCCTCAGCGGCCGATAGGCCAGCGATTCTGGCCTCTCCACTCGTCGGGGCGAGGACCCCGGCCAGGATGCGGAGCAGGGTGGTCTTCCCCGCGCCGTCCGGCCCGACCAAACCATGGGCGCTGCTTGCCCTGGCCGAAAAGGCGATGCCGTCAAGGGCGATCGTCTTGCCAAACCGGCGACAGAGCCCGCGCGTTTCGATCAAATTTGGCATGTCACGTTCGCGCGCGATAAGCCTCGATGACGCGGGCCAGCCCGGCCTCGAGTGCCGTCTTGGGCGCGTAATTGAGCCGTTCGCGCGCGCGAGAGAGATCAGCGCACAGATACGATACGCCGCCGCTTTCCTGGGACACCCGCAAAGGCGTCATTTCCCGCCCCAGAACCCGCCCAATGGCGGCAACCAGATCATTGATGCTGCTCGCCACCCCGCTCCCGACATTGATCGTCAGGCGGCTGAGGCCGGCCCCCGCCAGCGCGGCCATGAGGGCGTTCACCACGTCGTCGACGTAGACGAAGTCGCGAAGCTGGCGCCCGCTCCCAAAAACGACGATAGAACCGCCCGAGAGCGCCTGGCGAACCAACGATGGCACAACCGGCGGGTGCGATGCGCGGTGGGGTTGTCCGGGCCCGTATGCGTTAAAGATCCGCAAGGCCACCGTCTCCATCCCCCACAGTCCGCCGATGGTATGCAAATAATGCTCGGCCGCCAGCTTGCTCACGGCATACGGTGAGTTGGGGTGGGGGATTGCTTCCTCGCGCGCAGGGCCATCGAGATCGCCATAAACCGCCCCGGACGACGCCAGGATAATCCGCTGAGCGCCGGCGTCACGCATGGCCTGGAGCAGGGCAATGGTTCCGCCCACATTGGTCGCGTTGTATTCGCCAGGGTAAAGCACTGACTCCGAGACGCTGACCCGGGCCGCCAGATGATAGACAACGTCCACACCCTGCAGCATCGTCCACATCCGGGGGATGTCAGCGACGTCGCCGCGTTGGAAGTGGACCGCCGGGCTCAGACGCTCAGGAGCGCCAGTACTGAGGTCATCCATCGCCCGGACCACATGCCCTGCCGCGACCAGGCTGTTGGCCAGGGCTGAACCAAGAAACCCAGCGCCTCCCGTAATGAGGATCTTCATATTATCCCGGGGGCCAGGTCATCTTCCGACCGCCCAGCAGATGCAGATGGAGCTGCCACACGCTCTGGCCGCCGTCGGTGTTGCAGTTCATCACCAGGCGGTAGCCGCTTTCGGAGACTCCCATCGATCTCGCCAGGCGCGCGGCCGCCAGCATCATCTTGCCCAACACAGCTTCGTCCTCCTCCGTGGCGTCATTGAGCGTCCGGATCGGCCTGTTTGGGACGATCAGCACATGCGTGGGCGCGGCCGGGCTGAGGTCGTGGAAGGCGGTGATGTCCGCATCTTGAAAGGCGATCCGGGCGGGGATCTCGCGTCGCACGATCTTCCCAAATACGGTGTCGTCTGCCATGCGTCCCATTGTAGATGCGCCCGGCCGGGCCGCGCGCTTCACAAAGTGGCGACCTCGTACAATGCAGTCGCGCTCCTATGTCGCACGATGCGGCGGTCGGCGCATTGGAGAAAGCGATGGATGAACTGAAACACAAAGCGGGCGAGTATGCGGCCAACCTGGTGGTTGACGGCATGCTCGTCGGTCTGGGTGAGGGATCAACCGCGGCGTGGGCGACCCGCCGCATCGGGCAGCGTCTGCGGGCCGGGACATTGCGCAACGTTATGG
>JBKJQK010000178.1:0-7242 GCA_046594095.1 Anaerolineae bacterium
ATGCAGATCCGCATCAGCCTGGATGAAGCCCGGATCACCCGTGATAGCGCCAGTCTCGGTGATTTGGCTCTGTAGGTCCGCGCCGATCTCGCCATTGAACAGATTGCGCTGAAAGTCCGCCAGGCTCAGGTTGGTCCGGCAATACGCGCTCACGGCCGGCGAGCAGTACCCGCCCGCCCCGCGGTCAAAGATCGAGTTCATCGCGGTCAGGATTGCGCCGTTGGCGATGACCGAGTAGTTGCGGGCGGTGACATGGGTGACCGAGTAGCGGGCGGTCTCGAACAGCACCTTCTGGTTGGCCGCCGGGCTCCCGCCGGTTGGCCCAACAAATACGGAGTTGGTGACCGTGACCGGCACGCTGGCGTTCTCGCCCGATACAAACGCCAGGCCCGTGTCCAACGGGCTGCGGCCCATCACGAAGCGATCGGCGTTCAGAGTGAGCGCGGCGCCGGACGCCGCGTAGGCCCGCCCCAGGGTGAAGCCATCGATCCGGACCTGGGCGCTCACCGTGATCACCCCGAGATTCGAGGCCCCCGGCTGGCGGGTCGCAAGGTCGTAGGCATAACCGCCCTTCAGGGTGAGCGGCTTGGTAATCGTGACGTGGGCGTCAAAAGAGCCGACGGTGACCTTGATCGTGTCGCCCGGGCTCGCGGCGTTGACAGCCGCCTGCAGGCTGGCATGGCAGCCAGTGAGGACATTGGCGACGCACAACGTTGCGAAGGGAATCTCGGGCGCGGGCGCGTTTGGGCCGGAATCGGGCCCGATCGCGGCCGCTGGCGCGCCAGCATAGGCGAGCGCCGGGGCGCCCAACGCGCTTAGCGCGAGGCAGGCGGCCAATCCAAGGACAATTGCAATTACCCGGCGAAGCATGTTGCGATGATGAAGGGACGATTGACCCCAAGCCTACCCGATTTTCAAGCGGGCCGCCAGTCGGGGCAAAACGTCCGACATCATCCTATGCGAACTCGCCGCGGTTGAAGCTGACAGTTCTCTGACCGCGCCCGGGATTGCCCGGGCCCGCGGCGTTCAGCCCGAGATCGCTTTTATGACGCGAAAACCTTGCGGCGCTACAATCGCGAACATGCCCATTAATTCGACCAGTCTCAGCGCGGCTGATATCGCGAAGTTAGTCATCCCGGCAAACCAGCACACTGCCATCGCCCTCGGCAAAGTCATGTATATGACGGAGTCTTGGGACTATCTGATGGGTTACACGGGCGCGAAGGCCAAAAACAGTGTCGGCGACTGGAAAGCCCTTGTTGAAAAGATCAGGACCCACACTTTCTGGAACAGTTCGAACAACGGCCCGTTGCTGGCGCTGGATAATCCGGCGGCCACAATCGCAAACTTTTCACCGGCGGCCATGGAGAAAATCCGCCTGGATATCGTCAAAGACCTGATGAATTCGGTTTTACAGCACTGGAAAACTGGCCCAGTCTTGACCGATCCGGGCGTCATCGGCGTGTACATCTGCCATGGCGACCAGGGCACTGGTTTTTCCGTGTTGGACGTTCATGGCCCGCTCTGGAAATCACGGGTTTGGACGCCCCTGCAGGCGACCCGCGTCGGACGTTCGAGCGATTACACGACGATGAAGACCGCCGCCGGGATCATCAACACCGCCTTCCTGGACATTCCGAAGCTGGTGGCCGCCGCCAACGCCAGAAACTACGTGCTGACCGGCGTGCTGGCCAGGAAGATCGTCACGGCGCTTGCCCACAAGAGCCCGGCTGAAACCGGGGTGGACGCTTACCTGAAGACTTATTCCTCCGGCGTTCGAAGCGTGGGCGAGACAAATTTTGTGGCCGCCGCAAACGCCTACAAAAAGCACTGGGCAGCCATCAAGAAGTTTCTCGATACCCGCTCCAAACGGTTCTAGTTATATTGTTTAAGCGTTAGACGCGCGGTCCGGATCAGCGCATCCGCTCGAGCGCTTTCTGGTAGGCGGTCAGGGCTTCGGCCACCCGCCCCTTGCGGGTGTGCAGTTTGCCGAGCAGCTCGAAATAGCGCCACAACTGCGGGCGGGTCTGGGTGATCTCCTCGAGGTCGGCCAGGGCCCGGTCCACCCGCCGCCCGCGGGTGATGAAATCCGCGAAATAACGCTCGGCCCGGTCAAATTCCTGCTCGACGACGGCCAGGCGGGCCAACTCGAGCAGCCCGTCGTCGTCGACTTCGACGATGTCCTTCCTGTGTTTGCCCTTGCCCTTCTTGCCCTTGCCTTTTTTGCCCTTGCGCGGCTCGGGCTCTGCGGCGGGGGATTCGGGAGCGGGCTCCGGGCTTGCGGCCGGCGCAGTCACTTCGACAGGCTCAGCGACCGAGGCCGCCGGCTGGGCCTTGGGCGCCTTGCGCGCAATCGGGGCCGGCATGCTGTGCTTGCGCGGCGCAGGCGCCGGATCCGGCCCGCGCGCAGGAGAAGCCGGGACGCTTTCGGCAGGCACCCATTCCAGTGGCTCCAAAACGCCAGCCGCGGCCGGGGCGGGAGGTCTGACGGCCAGGCCATCCGGGATCTCGAGCGCCTCGGCCTCAGCCGGAACCGGGGGATGCGCAGGAACCTCCGCCACGCTCGATTCGTCCGCCTGGGTTTGCGCGCCAGCTTGACCCGGATTCGCCTCCGCCACCTCGGCCGGACGCTCGGAGCCCAGGGCCGGCTCAGGGGCGATCGCCTCCGGCGCTGTCTCGGCGGATTGCGGGCCGGCAGATTCCACCTCGGGGGTGGCCGCCTTCGCTTTGCGCCCGCCCTTCCGCCCGCGAACCACAGGCACGGGCAAATCGGGCGACGTCTCATCGGGCGCGGAGGTCTCCATCACGACGTCGGGCGATGCGTCCACATCAAGCGGTTCGGTGTCCTGCGCTGCGGAGCGGTCGCCCCCCAGGGCGCGTTCGATGGAATAGGGCGGCTCGAAATCAAGCGGCTCGCCGTCCGCGACGTCGGCCTCCGGCCGGCGTTGCAAGTCGCGCAGCCAGTCGGGCAGGTCCTCATCGGGCTCGCCGGCCGCGGCGCGCTCCCAGGCCAAGGGCTCGGTGGCCACAATCTCGGCCCGCTCCTCTTCATCGACGGCCGGCTGAAACACCAGCTTCTCGACCGCCGGAAGGGGCGCGGGCGCGATCAGGCTATCCACATAGGCGGCGTGGTCGGCGGGATCGGCCTCCGCGGGCGCGTCGGCCGATGCCGCTGACGCGACCGCCAGTTCGATCCAGGCCGGCGCATCCCGCGGCGCAGCCGGGGCGTCGGCCCCGAGCCATGCCCCGATTTCGCGGAAATCGGGGTCGAGACGCTCGACCTCGCGCAGGTGCTCGGCCGCCAGTACTTCAGCGCCAGCCTTCCGCCAGATCAGAACCAGCAACGCGTGGGCGGGGAGGCAATCGGGCTGATCGTCGATCAGGCGCTGGCAGGCTTCGCCAGCCGCAACCACGGCCCCGCTGCGATACAACATCTCCACCTGGATCGCCTGGATGTCGGGGCGATCGGGTGGCAAATCGGCCAGCCGGCGGATCTCGAGAAGTGTCTTGCGAACCGCGCCGGCGGCGAATTTCTGGCGCAGCATCGACAGCCGGCCGCGTTCGGAGATATCCTCCCCGCTCTCGCGCGCAATCCGCAGCGCGTCCTCGTTTAGCGGCTCATGCTCGAGGGCCTGGCGGGCGGTTGCCAGCGCATCGGCCGGTTTGCGCAGGTCCTGCTGGCACAGCGCAAGGCTGACCATGCTTTCGATATCGGCCGGGACAATATCGAGCACGCGCTGATAGTCGGCGGCGGCGCGCTGAAAATTGGATAGCGCGTCGAAGGCCCGCGCCCGCAGGCGGAGTGCCCGGACGGCGTCGGGGTAGGCCGACAGCAATTCGCCACACCGGGAAACCGTCAGACGCGGCTCGGCGGCGATCAGCGAAGCGGAAGCCTCGTTGATCGCGTCATCAAAAGTCTGGCGATTGAGTTCTGTCATCTGACAGTTTGATTATCTCCCAACCGTCGCGCACAGGCTACTTGAGCAGCGGAGCCACCTGATCGAGCGCCGCCATGGCCTGAGCGCTGCCGGGCTCGCGGGCCACCCAGGCTTTGATCTTGTCGTAGCCGGTCTTGAGGGCGGCAGTCGCTTCGGCCTCGGGCCGGCCCAGTTGCTGGAGCGTGAGCGCGATCTGGATCTCGGCCAGGCCATTGCCCGGTTCAGCCTTGGCCAGACGCTGGAAGGTCGCCAACGCTTCGGCGGATTTGCCCTGAAGCGAATACGCCCGGGCCAGGCCATTCAGGGCGAAGCCCGCGCACGGGCGGGTCTTGAGCGCCCGCGCAAACGTGTCAATGGCTTTGTCGTGGTGGGCCAGTTTCAGATAGCTGTTCCCCAGCAGGGTGTAGTTGAGCTCGAGGCTATTGCTGCGCAGCCCAAAGAAGCGGGGCGCCAGGGTGAGCGACTGCTCCAGCAGCCCGGCCGCCTTTTGCCACTCGCCGGCTGAAAACTCCGACCAGCCCGCGTCGCGATACAGGCGCGCTATCAGCTCGCTCGTCCGGCTCAGCTCGCGGGCCTGGGGAATAGCCTTCTGATACAACTGCGACGCCTCACTGTAGTTCGCCGCGTACCAGGCTCTGTCGGCCTGTTCCAGCGTGATCGACAACGGCAGAGTTGCGGTCGCGACCGGCGCGGGCGCAATCGTCTTCGCAATCCGATCGGCATCCGCCTTGCGGCCCAGGCGCTGATAGGCCGCGATCAGATCGTCCTTCACTTGCGGAGTTGGGCTGCCCCGCCGCAGCGCCTCCTCATACGCATCAGCGGCCTCGTCGAGGCGGTCCGCCAGAAACAGGATGCTGCCCTCGATCTCGTACGGGCGGGGGCCGGTCTGCCCGCTCTGGAGAACCGGGACCATCTCGGCCAGGGCCAGATCGAGGGCCGTCGACCCGTCGGCCTTGCATGCGCCGATGTAGGCCACCGCGAGATTCTGGCGGATCTCGGCCACGCCCGGGTTCATCCCGCGGGCGTTCTCGAGGTCGGCCACGATGTCGGCGACCGGCTGGCCGGTTCGGGCGCGGGTGTTGGCCCGGAAGAAGTAGGCGAAGCCCGCCTGCAGCCCGGTCTGGCGGACCGGAAGATTCTCGATCGCGGCCGTGAACAGCCGGAGCGCGCCCTCATCATCGCCCTGTTGATAACGGATGATCCCCAGCGCCAGCGGAGCGATGTGAGCCAGCCCCGGATCCGCGTTTTCCAGCCGGTAGCCAAACGATCGCAATTCACTCACCACGTCGGCGCGCGCGCCGGGGTCGCCCACGACCTCGAACTGGGGCGCGACCGCGCCGGCGGTATGAAAACCCCAGATCACCAGGGCGGCCTTCTCCTCGGCGCCAAGCTGGCGGGCGGCCCGGGTGTCGCCGATCTGCGGCCGGTCAGTCGTCCGCGCCCGGCGAACCTCGACCAGGACTTTCTTCGCTTCGGAGTAGCGCAACAGATCGTTATAGATCGCGTCGTCGGCCGCATCATACGGGCAGCCCGGGCACTGCTTGAACTCGGCGATGACAATCACCGGGCCGCGGGCCGGGCGCGCCCGCTGGTAGGCCTGCCAAGCCGCCAGACCCCCGCTGAGGACCGCCAGGATCGCCACCCCCGCGAGGGCGCGCGAGCGGTAGCGGGGCGAGACCCAGGCCAGCCCGAGGGCGATCAGGCCGGCAGTTACCAGGCCAATCACCGCCGCGGCGGCGAGATAGCGCGACAACAGCTCCAGCGCATTGCTAAGGACCGAGATCGACGAGAGCACCGTCTGCAGGGCCGCCATCAACAGGCTGACAACACCCGCGATTGAGACGAGCCGCCCAAGCCGGCCCTCGCGGTCGCGCGACTCAAACCGTCGCCCGGCAAAAGCCGCCAGCACCGTCGCCAGCACCGACAGGCGCCCGCGCGGGGGCTGGACCACAACCGCCGGGACGGGTCGGGCCAATCCGCCAGCGCCACCGGGCGCCGTCGCTTCGTCCAGCCCGAGGGCCGTCTCCAGGGCCGCCGACAGGGCATGCCCGGACGGGAACCTTTTGGCGGGATCCTTGGCCAGGGCGATCCGCATCAGGGCCTCGATCGGCGCGGGCAGATCGGGCCGGATCGACAACGGCGAGGGCGCATCCACCTGCAAGTGTTTGATCGCCATCTCGGTCGCGGTCGAGGCCGTGAAGGGCAGCCGGCCGGTCAGCATCTCAAACAGGGCGACCGCCAGCGAATATAGGTCGCTCTGCGGAGCCGGCTGGCCGTTGATCTGCTCCGGGGCCATGTAGGCGGGCGTCCCGGTCAGGGCCGATGTGGCGGTGAGTTGGGTGGCGTTGGTCACCCGGGCGATCCCAAAGTCGGCCAGGACCGGCCCGCCGTCGGCCCGGAACATGATATTGGCCGGCTTGACATCGCGGTGGATGATGCCTTTGCCATGGGCGTCATCCAGCGCCCGGCCGATCTCGCGGACTACCCGCGCCACAACCTCGAACGGCAACGGCGCGGCGGCGGCTTTGATTCGTTCCTTGAGCGTCCCGCCCGGGACAAACTCCATCACCATGTACGGCCCGCCCTCGCTGGTTCCAAAGTCATAGACCTGGACAATATTGGGGTGGGCCAGCCTGGCCACCGCGCGAGCCTCAGTCGCGAAGCGCCGGTCGAAGTTCTCTTCCTCGGCGAGGGCAGGCAGAATGAGCTTGATGGCGACCTCGCGCCCCAGATTCGGGTCGCGAGCGCGATATACCTCGGCCATTCCGCCGCGCCCCAACAATGCCATGACTTCGTAGCGGCCGATTTGCCGGCCAGTGGGTTGGGTCATGGGCCAGGATCCTCGCCGCTAGCGGGTTAGCTCCAGCTTGAGTCGGAATTTGACATCATTGTCGGCAAACAGCGCGCCGTGGGTCTGCCGCACGGGGTGAAACTCGGCGCCCTCCAGAATGGCGCTGTCGACCGGGATGGTGGCGTCGCCCTCCTGGTTCTCAATGAACTGGATGTCCCTCCAGCGCCCGTCGTCGCCCACGTTGACGACCGCCCGGCTGACGGTCTTGTTGCCGTAGCCAATGACGCACAACGTTGGAATCTTCGCTCTTGGGCTGAGCTCCGCCCGAAACCGGCGGGCATCGGCGACGTGTTCGCGGAAAGGCGCGTCGGCCCAGCGCAGGTCGGCGAACAGATCGACCGGATTGTTGCGCGTGTCAAAGACGGCCGGATAGATCGGCAGGAGCTGATAGGCGCCCGGGAAGGTCGAGATCGCGTCGCGGAGTTTGTCGCCCATCAGGCCAAACGGCAGCAG
>JBKJQK010000246.1:0-5470 GCA_046594095.1 Anaerolineae bacterium
CGCGCCGAGGCACACCGGGTTGTCGTAGCGCAGGCTGCCTTTGCCGGCCATGGTCTCGCCGACCGGGATGCCGGTCCGCTCAACCAGGCTTGCCAGAGCCTCGGTCGCGTCGCTGTAGCGCACCCCGCCGCCGGCGACGATCATCGGGCGTTTGCTGGCGCGGATCAGCGCCGCCGCATGCGCGAGTGCCGTCCGATCCGGCCGGTTGCGCAGGACGCGCCAGACCCGCGGATCGAACATCGCCGTTGGATAGTCATAGGCCTCGGTCTGGACGTCCTCGGGCAGGCAGACCGTCACCGCGCCGGTTTCGGCCGGGCTGGTGAGCACGCGCATGGCCTCGGGCAAGGCCGTGATCAACTGGTCCGGACGATTGATCCGGTCCCAGTAGCGGCTTACCGGCTTAAAGCAATCGTTGACCGAGATGTCCTGGGATTGGGCGCTCTCGAGCTGCTGGAGGACGGGCGCGACATTGCGCCGGGCGAAGATGTCGCCGGGCAGGAGCAGGACCGGCACCCGGTTGACGGTGGCGGCGGCCGCTCCAGTGAGCATGTTGAGCGCGCCAGGTCCGATTGACGACGTGCAGGCAAGCGTGCGCAAGCGCAGCGCATGCCGCGCGTAGGCGGCGGCGGTATGAACCATCGCCTGCTCATTCCGGCTCTGGTAGTAGCGCAATTGCGGGTATTGCCTGAGCGCCTGACCGATCCCGGCGATATTGCCGTGGCCAAAGATGCCGAAGCACCCGCCGAAGAACGGCTGTGTCACGCCGTCGCGCTCGGACGACTGGGCGATGAGGTATTTGATAAGCGCTTGAGCGGTTGTCAACCTTGAGGTTTGCACTGTGTTACTCCGTTTTTCAGAAGAAGGGGAGAACGGGAGAAGAGAAAGGGAATGAAGAAATCGTCTTAATTGTAGTAGTCAGGATGAACGAGACGCCGGAGGCCATGCCGCAAGAGAGACACGTTGAAGTTCATGAGTAATCCGAGCTTCAGGCCGCTGGCCTTAAGATATGAAATAACCTGCGCCTGGTGAACGGTCGACAGGTTTTCCACCGCTTTGAGTTCGACAATAATTGCATCGGCCACGAAGAAATCAGGCCGCTGTTCTCCGATACGAACGCCCTTGTATAGCAACGAAACAGCGCCCTGTCGGACATACGGGATACGTCGAGCTTCAAATTACACAACGATCGCTTGCTCGTACACACTTTCAAGATATCCGGGGCCGAGAGGTCTGTGCACCTCGATTGCTGCGGCGATGACTCGATCGGTCGAAGGGTCGAACTCTGGCGCCAATTGACTCTTCCTGATGCCCCGCACTGTGTTATCCATCGAACCCTACTCCCAAGCCAGTTTCTTTCTCCATCCCCATATTCTCCCCTTCTCCCCTTCTTCTGAAACAAGCCGCACAAGAGAAATCAATACAACGGAAGCCGCGGGTCGACGCCTTTGTAGGCCTGCTTGACCCAGGTGTGGGACGGGTCATCCTGGTTGGCCAGGCTCTGGGCACTGCCGGCCAGGACGTTTAGGTAGTAGGTGGTGTAGCCCGGGCCGCTCACAACCGGGTGGTAGCCCTCGGGGATCAGGACAGCGCAGTTGTCTTCGGCCTTGACCAGGGCGTCGAAGCCGAGACCGGCGGCGTGCAGCGGAGAGTTCGCGTCCGTGTAGACCCGCTGATAGGCGAAGCCCTGCGGGTGATCGAGCCGGTAGAAATAGACCTCCTCTAGGCGGGCTTCGATCAATGTCCCGTCGGCGCCGACGATGTGGCGATCGTGCTTGTGGGGCGGATAGCTGCTCCAGTTCCCACTCGGGGTGTAGACCTCGACCAGGATCAGGCGATGGACCGGCGAGCCGGGCGGGAGCAGATCGTTGATCTGACGGCTGACGTTGTCGCCGCCGCGGATCCCGCTTCGCACCGCATCGGGCACGATCAGCCAGGGCGCGTGATCCTGGTCGGTCGGCACCCACGTGACGGCGAAATCACCGCCCTGCTCCGCGGTGACCTCGAGCTGGGTGCGGCGGGGCAGATACAGCGCGTGCGCGCCCCCGGTGAAGACCGAGCTTCGGCCTCCGATGCCGGACCACGAGCCACGATTGGAGGACACCGAATAGCGCCCGGTCAGATTGACCATGGCAAACTCGTTTTCGCCGGTGTCGAACGCCCAGCGCGCGCCGGTGGCCAGGCGGCGTGCCTGGAAAGAGATAAGGTCCCAGCCAGCAGACTCGGGCGTTACCGAGACGATGACGTCGCCGCTGGGGTTGGGCTGGACGAGGAGGTTATTGGGGGTGTACTGCATGAGGGCAGACCTGCTTGCCGGCCCGCTTTCGCGCGCCGGTCGAACTATGAGCGATCGATTGACCGAGCACCTATTGTCGCCCATCGAGGACAGAATGTGATCGCACCGGCGACGGGGCCAAAGCGGGTGCATGGTATTCCGTCTTTAGCCGGCCTTCACGGCACGTGTCGCGTCGGCGTCTCCATTCACGTTCGGATTGACTTTCACGTTTACGTTTACATTGACGTTTGCAGTTACGTTCACGCCCACGTCCACGTTTACGGCGACGTACAATCGAACCAGCTTTCAGTCTTTAGGAGACACATGACCCCAACGCCCCTTCGCGCGCGATCCGAGATCCCCGCTCAGCACATGTGGGACACCGCCAGCATCTTCCCCGACGTCGTCGCCTGGGAGGCTGAAATCAAGGCCGTTGACGCCGATCTTGCTCCCCTCGCCGCTTACAAGGGACATCTTGGCGAGTCCGCCGCGATGCTGGCCGACTTTCTCGCGCTCTCCGACGCGATGACGCTGCGGATGGGCAGGATCCTGGTGTATGTGTCGCTCAATCACAGCGTCGACACCGCCGACCAGGTCTGGCTCGCCCGCAACGGACAGGCCATGACCTTCCTCGCCGGCGCGCGGGCGCGAATGGCCTTCTATAAGCCGGAAGCGCTGACGATCGGATTTGACAAGATCAAGCGATGGATGGCGGATGAGCCGCGCCTCGCCGTGTATGCCCACCACTTCGACCTGCTCGAGCGCGAGGCCGCCCACGTCCGCTCGGATGAAGTCGAGGAACTGCTCAGCCAGATGGGCGACGCCGCCCAGTCGGCCCGGCGCATCCACGGGATTCTGACCGACGCTGATCTGCGCTATCCGCCGGCCAAAGACGGCGCCGGCGCGACGATCGACCTCGCCCTGGGCAACATGGCGACGGTGCTGCAAAGCCCGGATCGCGAGCTGCGCAAGTCAGCCTGGCGCACCGACCGGGATGCCCATCTCTCGATGAAGAACACCATGGCCGCCTGCCTGACCACGGGGGTCAAGCAAGACGTGTTCATGATGCGGGCCCGCCGCTACGCCAACTCGCTCGAGGCCGCCCTGGCCCCCAGCGTCATCCCGGTTGAGGTCTTCCACAACTTGATCTCGGTCTTCAAGAAGAACGCCCCCACCTGGCACCGCTACTTCCGGGCCCGTCGAAAGGCGCTGGGCTACGAGGCGCTCCGCCCGTGGGACATCGTCGCCCCCCTCACCGCCGCCCCGCCCGAGGTGCCCTACGACAAAGCCGTCGATTGGATCTGCGCGGGAATGGCGCCCCTGGGCAGCGAATATATCAACGCCGCCCGGTCTGGCATGACCTCCGAGCGTTGGGTCGATATCTACCCGAACAAGGGCAAGCGCCAGGGCGCCTTCAGCAGCGGCCTGAAGAGCACCAAGCCCTTCATCATGATGAGCTACAACGACACGCTCTTTGCGATGAGCACCCTCGCCCACGAGCTCGGGCACAGCATGCACTCGTGGTATGCGCGCCGCGAGCAGCCAGCCATCTACTCCGGCTATTCGCTCTTCGTGGCCGAGGTCGCTTCGAACTTCAACCAGGCGATGGTCCGCGCCCACCTGCTCACGCAGAACGACGACCGCGACTTCCAGATCGCCGTGATCGAGGAGGCGATGTCCAACTTTGGGCGCTACTTCCTGATCATGCCGACCCTGGCCCGTTTTGAGTTGGAAGTCCACGAGCGGACCGAGCGCGGCGAGGGCCTGAGCGCCGACACGCTCAACAAGTTAATGGCCGACCTGTTCCTCGAGACCTATGGGGACACCCTGACGGTCGAGCCTGAGGACATGGCCCGGGTAGGCATCACCTGGGGCCAATTCGCCACCCACATGTATTCGAACTTCTACGTGTTCCAGTATGCCACCGGCATCTCAGCCGCCCATGCTCTGGCGGATGGAATTCTGGCCGGCGCGCCGGGCGCGGTCGACAACTACCTCAAATTCCTGAAGGCCGGCGGATCGATGCATCCGCTGGACGCGCTCAAGCTGGCCGGGGTGGATATGACGAAGCCCGAGCCGGTCGAGAAAGCCTTCGCCGTCCTGGCCAGCCTGGTCGAGCGCCTCGAGCGCCTGACAGCCTGATCTCATGAGCAACCTGACACACGCCATCGACGCCCATATCCGGGCCGGCCTCGACCGCCATGTCGCCGAGATCTCAACGTTGTGCGCCCAGCCCAGCGTCAGCGCCCGGGGCGAGGGCGTGCGCGAATGCTCAGCCCTGGTCGAGGCGCTGTTCAAGCGCTACGGCTTCAGGACCACACTCATCGAGACCGGCGGCCAGCCGGTCGTAGTCGGCCATCTCGAGGGCGCGTCGCCGCGCCGGCTGATGTGCTACAACCACTACGACGTCCAGCCCCCCGAGCCGCTCGACAAGTGGACGACCCCGCCCTTCAGCCCCACCGTCCGCGACGGCGCGCTATATGCGCGCGGCGCGCGCGATGACAAAGGCGAAATCGTGTGCCGGCTGGCCGCCATCGATGCGGTCCGGGCCGCCCACAATGGGACACTGCCCTGCTCAATCGTGATGGTTGCCGAGGGCGAAGAGGAGATCGGCAGCCCGCACATGCAGGCGTTCGTCCAGCACAACCTTGACCTCCTGCGGTGCGATGGCGCGATCTGGGAAGAGGGCGGGACTGACGAGACCGGCCGCCATCGCATGCCGCTCGGCGCCCGGGGGATATTGGCGGTCGAACTCAGCGTCGAGACCATGTCCCGCGACGCGCACTCGGGCGGCGCCCACATGCTGCCCAACGCGGCCTGGCGTCTGGTCTGGGCCCTCGCGACGCTCAAGGACGCGGACGAGCACGTACTGATCGAGGGCTTTTATGACCGCGCTCGCGGGCCGAGCGACCTCGATCGCCAACTGATGGCCCTCCAGCCGGATCCGACCTCGATGCTGCAATCCGAGAGCAGAGCAAAGGCGTTTCTGGGTGGACGGACCGGCGCGGCCCTGAATGAGGCGGTCTTCAATCCGACCTGCACAATCGAGGGGATCACGACGGGGTATCAAGGCGCGGGGTTCAAGACTGTGATCCCGGCCCGGGCCAGCGCCAAGCTCGACTTCCGACTGGTGATGGATCAGGATCCCGATGACATCTTCGCCAAGCTGCGCCGGCACCTGGACGCGCAAGGGTTCGA
>JBKJQK010000532.1:0-2726 GCA_046594095.1 Anaerolineae bacterium
CTCGAAGAGCGCGGCCGTTCGCGTTACGCGCTCGCCGGCGCTCAGGCGATAGGCTTTCTCGCCTTCGAGGTGTTCGAGCCCGCGCTCCTTGGCGAGTGCGACCCGGGCCTCGTCGAGGTTCTTGAACCCGGTCTTGCTCCGATACGAGAACGTGCCGGCCGAGCGCAGGTCTAGCGAGAACAGCCCCTTGAGGGTGGCCCGATAAAACTGATGCTCGTGGGGGACAGGATCGCCATCGGCCCGGGTCATCGTCCCGAAGTCCGACGTAATCGTGACGGGCGCGATTGACACGAAGGTGCCGACTCGGAAGGGCGCCACCCGGGTGAGCGTATCGCTCGTGGGCGTCTCGTTGTCGCGCGCGCCCTCGGCGGCCCGGCGCGCCTTGGCGCTTTCCTTCTTGGACTCGGCCCGCATATAGCCGAGCAGGTCGTCGTCCCAATACGCGATGGGGTTGCCATCCGTGTAGGCGATCTTCTCGTCGCGGTAGACCGGCGCGGCCTTCCAGTCCGGGACGCGGGTTTCGAGGGTCTGGCGCAGCCAGTAGCGGAAGGCCTGGGCGGACACATACGGGAAGGTCCCTTCGCGCGATTTGATCATCTTGACGCCCGACGCGTTGTCGTAGCGCTCGCCAGGGATGTTGCCCAGGTTGTTGAGCGCCGAGGCGGGCGCGTCGATCAGCAGAAGTCCAGTTACGAATGCCATGGTGGGGGTCTCCTTATTCAGCCGTTAGTTCTTTGACAAGAGTTTCATCGTCTGGGCGGTCGGGCAGGTCGGTGGTGTTCTTGGCCAGCCAGCCCTTGGCGCTGAGCTGTTCGATGACGCGGATAAGCAAGACATCCCGGGCGAGTTTCCAGTCGACGCGGGCGTATTCGGCGCCGTCCTCGAAGATCGCCATCCACTGGTCGAAGGTGATCAGGGGCGCCTGGCCACGCCGGACCGCGTCCAGATCAGCCTTGATCAACCGGCCGCGAAGGACGCCGTAGCGCATTTCGCTGTAAACGGCGTCAAACAGCTTGCGGTCGTTCTCGGCCGCAATGTATTCGGCCAGCCGGTCGGCGACGGTCTTGAGGTTTTCGATTCGATTTTGATCCATATTCATCACCTCGCTCAGGAAGAGCGCCGTCAGCGCCCAGGGCGCGGCGGGCTGCAAAGCTTTGAACCCGCGCGTGAAGTAGCGGCGCAGGAAAACGGCCGCCCCATCGGGCAGGGTCAGCATGTCTTCGTACAGGAAATTGCGGCGCGTCTTTGGCTCAGCCGCGGGCGCGTCGCCCTTCGCCTTTCCCTTGGCCGGCTTGGGCTGTTGCCAGGCCGGCAGGACCATGGCCTGCCAGGCCTCATGGTGCCGGTGGCTAAGGGCATGCCGCAGAAACAGGCTGATGCCGAGTGGAATCGGGAAGATATCCAGTTCGGGCGTCTGCCCATTGGTCAGGTAGTAGGCCGTAATCGACGCGGGTGGGACCGTCACATCCTGAGTCCGGGCCAAGCGCTCCTGTTCTTTCAGGATTTCGGTGAGCGTCCCGACCAGGCAGGTACCCAACGTAAAGGCTGAGCCAGCCATCTTGCTCTCGGACGCCGCCTGGGCCAATTGAATGGCCCGGGCGTTTTCCCGCCAGAAGCGGTCAGCGAACTCCATCATGACCTCGGGGTCGGAGGAATGAACGGCCAGCAGGCGCCCGGCGATTTTGGCGCAACCGAGCGGAAAGGCCTGCAAGCACAGCAGGGCCAGCCCGGAGACGGGCAGCCCGGCTCCGCCGAGGGGGATGAAGTTGAAGTCCCGGTCGCCCTGGGCCAACGGGATTTGGGCGCGAGCGGCCCGGCCCGGCGCCAGCGAATCGGACAGGGCGATCGCCAGGGCTGGCTCTCCGGTGAAGACGCATCGCTGCGCCGGGTCTCCGGGTTTCCGCCAAGACTGCAGGTGGAGCTGCCCGCCCTCGGCCCGTCGCGCGTCGGAGAACGAGGGCTGCGAGAACCAGGCGTTGCTGGTGAAAGCGACGGTCAGGAACGACTTGAGCGGGTTGCGGGCATAGTTTCTGGCCAGCCAGGCCGACTGCTCTTCCAGGTCGGTTTCGGTGAGCTGCTCGGGCGAGGCCTTGCCGGCCATCGCCGCCAAGGTGGCGGCGCCGACATCGACCAGGGGGTGACCGGTGAACGTCAACATTGCGACACAGTCTCCATCAGGGTTGGCGGCGGCGCCTCCGAAGGATGGAGGAGATTTCCTCCCCCAACCTCATGAGCCCCTCCGGGTCCGGGCCTGATCACGGATGGCCTGCAGATTGAGGATCTCGGCGACGTCGAAACGGGGCGGGAGGGCGCCAGTGACAGGCTTCATGCGTAGGACTGGGGGGAAGTATCCCATCCGCCCGTGCAGCTCGGCCAGCAGGGCGACGGCCAGGAAGTTGTAGCTTGGCGCGTTGATCAGAATCTGCTCTGTCTGCCACTCGACGGGCGTCAGCGGCGCGGCCTCGGCGAGCGCGGCGGCCTGCGGCGCGAAGGGCGCGTCCGGTTCGGCCTGGGCGGCGATGAGTCGCTCCTCGACCTCCGCCTGGCCGGTCTGCGCGCGGATCGCCGCGAGGTGGGCGGCCGTCAGCGGGTGCGAGAAGTTGAGCAGGATCACGGGTTGTCTTCGCAAATCGACTGCGCTCCGCGACGCACGTAGACCGAATTGCGGTACTTGTAGTTGCTCCTACGTTGTTGGAATACTCTGGCAACGAAAACAAAGCGTTCGC
>JBKJQK010000108.1:0-3291 GCA_046594095.1 Anaerolineae bacterium
CGGGACTGGAGGGGCGCTTCACCCCGCTGCCCCTCCAGTCCCGGGTCCGGCTGTTATCGGATGGCGAGTTTCTGAGTGAGACCACCCGTTCGTCCTGGCACGCCGGCCGGACGGCCGTGCTCGAGGCCGGGAGCTATACCTTCATCGTCACCAGCCGTGCAGTGAGCCTGTTTGATCGGGCCTTGTTCTACGCCCATGGCTGCGACCCGCGCGCGTTCGATTGCGTCGTGGTCAAATCGCCGCAGTGCGAGCCGCATATGTTCCGCGAGGGGTCGACCCGCTATGTGGATGTCGACGCGCCCGGCGCGACCAGCGCGAACCTGCTCAGCCTGCCGTATCAGCGCTGCGCCCGGCCGATCTTCCCGCTCGATCCCGGGGTGACCTTCGAGCCCCGCGCCCGCATTTTTCAGCGGCCGAGGTAGGGGGATCTGCCGACAAACCTATTGGCCTGGCGACAATGCATACTCTGAGATATAGTATGCATCATGAAGACGCGAGTAACCATCACCCTTGACCCCGGCGTGGCGCGGAAGGCCAAGGCGGTGGCCCGCCTCCGGCATACGAACTTGTCGGCCCTGATAGAGGACCTCCTGGTCCAAACCACCCGGCGCGGGGCGGCGCGCCCGGCCGGCTTTACCCGCAAATGGACCGGCAAATTTGATGTCCGCCCGTCGGATGGCGACCCGCTCCTGGACGCCCTCAAAGACAAATACGGGCTGGCCGACACGTGAAGATTCTGATCGACACCAACATCCTGCTCGATGTCGCCCTGAATCGCCCGGGATTTGTCGGCGACAGTGTCCGGGTCCTCGATTGGGCCGAGCAGAATCCCGGCCGGGCCGCAGTGGCCTGGCATTCCATCGCCAACGCCTCCTATCTCCTAAAGCAGGATGCCCGCCGCTTCCTGGCCGATCTGTTGGCGATTGTTGAGGTCGCTGCCGGCGACACCGCGACAGTTCGTCAAGCCCTGGACATGCCAACCCGCGATTTCGAGGATGCCTTGCAGGCCGCCGCGGCGATCACGTTCGGCGCCGACCTTATCGTCACCCGCGACATCGCCGATTTCAAGAAGCTGCCGATCGCGGCCGTGACCCCGGCTCAGTTTGTAGCCGAGTACATGGCCGACGGGCCAGAATAGCCGGCAGGAGGCCCTATCGCGCCAACCATTCGACGGAGACCAACGCCTCAACCGTCTTGAACTCCGGGTCACCAGTCAGAATCGTCGCCCGCATCTCCTGGGCGGCGGCCACGACAAAGGCGTCGGCATACGAGATGGCGTGGGTAGCCTTGAGATGCGCGGCTGCCAGCACGCGCTCGCGGGTGGCCTCCAGAATCTGCATGGGCAACTGCTCGATCGCATTCAGCGCGATCTGCGCCTCAACCAGGCCGCGCTCGCGCTCGGTGATGGAGACCAGCTCGCCCAGGTTGATGACGGACACGAAAACCTGCGCGCGATCCAGGCTGGCCGCCTTCAACACCGCCCGCACCCGGGCCGCACCCGCCTCGTCTCCGAGATGGGCGAGCAGCGCAAAACTGTCGAGGACGTAGCGGCTAGCGCTTGCGGTCACGCCCGCGCTCCTTGACGTGCTCGGCGACGACGGCGCGCGTGAGCGACGTCCGCGCCTTCAGAATTCCGGCCGAGGCCTCAATCGGATCGTCAAAGGCGGGCAGAATCGACAACACGCCGCCGTAGTCGATGATTCGGACGTGGGCGCCGGGCTTCATCCCGTATTTGGCGCGCATGGCGGCCGGGATCACCACCCAGCCCTTGGACGAAATCGTGAGCTGTGTCATGGGTCTCGCTCTCTTATGGCGTTATACATTCAGATACAGAAGTATAATAAAGTGATTTGCCGCTGGCGTGTCTCCCGGCCTACGCGGAAGGATCTATCCGCCCCCAGGCATATAAACCGCGTGAACGCCATGGCCGACCCTGACCCGCTCTCCGCCTTATCGCTCGCCATCCGCGAATGGTTCGCTGCGACGCATGGTTAGGCGGCGCTGCTGATGGCGCCAATGTCTTGCCAACCATAGATGATCTCGAAGGTCGCGAAGCCGGCCCAATCATAGGGTTGGGACCCGATCTCCATGGCGCCAAGTCGAACGTAGAACGCACGATTCGGATTTGGTTCAAGGGTGCGTACCGCCAGCGTCTTCGCCTCACATGACGCGACCAGCCAATCGGCAGCGGCTCGCACGAGGCTACGCCCAACACCGCGGCGCTGCCATGCAGGAGCCACTTGCAAGCTCACGATCTCTCTCGGGTAGGTTGCAACTAACGCGGCATCATGGAAGATCCCGGCCGTGTGGCCCCCAGCGAGGCCAAAGCCCACGACCCGGCCGGGAATATCTTCCGCGACGAACAGAACCTGTTCCGCTCCATCAAACGCACCCGAGTCAAAAGCGCGTCTCCAATTGGCGACGCTGGTGGACACAGGCAGTTCCAAAAGGCACTGATCAGGAACGCGCCCTTCAAACGCGGATCGCGTGGCGCTAACGATAATCTCGCCGAGGCTCTCGCAGTCCTCACGTTTGGCCAAGCGTATCCACATGGTTGGGCCGCCTAACTTTGAAATCTGCTCCGCTCCAGAACATCAGGCGTATGCCGCGTTTCTCCTTGCTGTAGCCGAAAGTTGGATTGCCCTCCAAGAACCAGACAGGATGCGCGTGCCATATCTTGCTTTCAACTTCAGGCAGGTTCATGTCGATTTCCCGGGCGAGCCAATCACACGCCTCCTTGTGATTTGACCCTTGATTCTCGTTGTACTTCAGAATCTCCGGATGCATTTCATTTCTCCTGATGCTCAACGCTCCGGTTCAGCGGCGGTCCGCTGCAACCAGTTGTTAGGCCCCCTTCACAGACGCACATACCGCAAGTGCGTGGCAGATGGACCATCAATAATCTTGTCAATCCGAAACTGCGGCCCGGGCTCGCGCAGGTTCTCGAAGAGACGCCGCCCGCCGCCGAACAACACGGGTGCCAGGGCGATTTCCAGCTCATCAACGACACCCAGGTTCAGGTACTGCTGGATCACATCCGCTCCACCCGCGATACGAATATCGCGATTGCCCGCAGACTCCCGAGCCAGCTCAAGAGTACGCTCCGGCCCGTCATTGATGAAGTAAAAGGTCGTCCCCCCGGCGCGCACCCAGGGTTCGCGTTTCTCATTTGTAAGAACGTATACCGGCGTGTGAAACGGCGCATCCTCCGGCCACGCGACCTCGCCCTGGTCGAACATTCGCTTGCCCATAATGTTGGCGCCGATACGCTCTGTGGTGCTGCGAACCAGA
>JBKJQK010000110.1:0-4132 GCA_046594095.1 Anaerolineae bacterium
TAACTTGTCGCGGAAGGTCTCGAGCACGGTCCGGATCTGATCCTCGGCCACCACCTCGCGGTCGAGTTGCGAGGCGTCGTAGGTCAGGTCGTCGTCGAGCTGCTCCCAGGTCACATGGCGGGTCTTGCGGTCGCGCTTGTCGACATACAGCCCGGCCTCGACCTTCGAACCGTGCTCGGTGATGGCGGTCTTGATCCGATACACGTCGTAGTTGACATTCACCCCGTCGGCGACGGCTTTTTCGTGCCCGTAATCCATCACCAGGTTCTGGCGGAAGAAGCCCAGGGTCTGCTTGGACGGCGTCGCGGTCAGCCCGATCAGGGTTGCGTCGAAATATTCGAGCACCTGCCGCGACAGGTTGTAGATCGAGCGGTGGCATTCGTCGGTGATGATGAAGTCGAAGGTCTCGATCGGGATGGCCGGGTTGTACTCGACGGGCATCGGCGTCTTGAACAGGCTTTCCATCGCCTCGATCCCGAGGTCGTCGAGGTCGGGGGCAGGGTTGGCCTCGCCGCGCAGCATCGAATAAAGGCGCTGGATGGTGCAGATCACCACCTTGGCCGAGGAATCCAGCGCGTTGCCGGCCAGGCGCTGGACGATGTATTCCTCGTTGAACTTGTAGTTGTTGACCGGCGAGACGAACTGTTGAAACTCGCCGAGGGTCTGCTCGCCGAGGTTGCCCCGATCGACCAGGAAGAGCACCCGCTTCGCGCCGGCGTATTTGACAAGGCGATAGATGAAATTGACGGCGGTGAAGGTTTTGCCCGAGCCGGTCGCCATCTGGATCAGCGCCCGCCGGTCGCCTTTGGCCAGCGAGCGCTCGAGGTTCTGGATGGCCTGGATCTGGGCCTTCCACAGTTTGGGGGTCGCGAGCGGGGGCATGTTGCGCAGGCGCCCGGCAAGTTGGGTGCCCTGCTTGACCCAGGCGAGCAGCGTCTCGGGCCGGTGGAAGGCGAACTCGGGATGGCTGCGCGGCTCGGGGTCGAGGTGGTTGGTGAAGCGGGTCTCGTCGCCGGTGGACTCGTACGAGAAGGGCAGGGGCGCCGCCCAGGTCCGGATGTCGGTCGGCGGGCCGGCGATGTATTTGGCCGACTGCTCCTCGACCCCGATGAGCGAATGCCCGACCGGCTTGGCCTCGAGCGTGCCGATGGCGCGCCCGTCGACGAAGAGGGTGTAGTCCGGCTCGCCGCCGACGAAGGACAGCTCGCGAACGGCCACGCCCCGCGCCGCGCCGAGATTGATTGCGGCTCGGTCCTGCACGGCCCAGCCGCACTGCGCGAGCAGGGCGTCGATCCGGGTCCGGGCGAGTTCTTCGGGCGTCATGCGTTGGGCTCTTGCGTCGGGCGGGATTGTACTGGGTGGGGAGGGCGCATAACGCCACAATCGCCATCGGATACAGCTTTCTTCTCGTGTACATAGGCGCGTAAGATTTCGCTGGTCACGGACTGATATCGCGCCAGAACATCTGTGCTATTATTTCGTTATTGGCTCCCGGGCAAGGAACATACAAAACAACATGGACATAAGAGTGGCAGTTGCCAATCGGCTACGTGTCGACAGCCATCCGGTTGATCGATCAGTTTAGAGCTCTGGAGCAGAAAAATGAATCCCGCAGCGGAAATGACACCTGAGTTCATCACCATTGTGGTCTTGTCATCGACGACCACGGGTGAGCAAGTGTATGAAGCCCGCCATCCCGAACTGCCCACTTTTCTTGGGCAGGGTGCTACCTCCGCCGAGGCGATTGCGGATCTTCGGGAAGTGACCTTGCTTGCGCTTGAGCACTTTGCCGAGCACAACATTCCACTTCCAACACCGCAGCGCCTGCCACCTCACATCGTAGTAAATGGCCCGGTGCCGGTGCGTGATCGAGATCAAACTCCTTGGCGCGCGCCTGGCCCGCCTTTGCCCGAGTTGCTTGGCGTGGGCGGATTGTGATGACCGCGATGCGCGACTGATGAAGCGCGAACGTGCGTGTCACTCTGCATGCTCGTCGCGTGTATCAATACGCGGAGCAACGCGGTGAGGGTAGCCGGGGGTTTCGAATCTTCGGCGGGTTGGCTCGCGAAATCAACATCCCATCGCTCCGCGATGGGGCGCGTAACGTCGATCTTCCGCACGATGAATCCCACCGCTACCAGCATGCGGTCGCGGAGCGACCGAATACGACCACAGGTCTCGATCGTTGGCGCGGGCCAGCGTTCATTGCGCGACGTCGACATTCTCGCGTCAAATCCCGATAACGGCTCGTAGCCGAGGCGCAACGGTGTTAATTGGACGCATTGGCTTTCGCCGGAGTGACGGCATGGAAGGAGGCCGCAACTCGCTACAACGTCATTGATCTCGAAGCGGCCAGCGAACACGCGATGACCGTCACCCATGTGCCCACCTACGGCACCCACTCCGTGGCCCAGATGGCATTTGCCTGGCTGGTGGAGTTGACCCAGCACGCCGGGCGCGATTCCGAGACGGTCCATGCCGGGCGCTGGGCAAAATCCGCCAACTTCTCCTATTGGGACCTCTGGTGGAACTGGCCGGCCTCACGATGGGGATCGTCGGCTGCGGCCGGATTGGGCAAGCGACCGCGCGCCTGGCCGATGTCTTCGGGATGAAGGTCATCGGCAACAACGGCGCGAAGCCCGCCCGTTCTATAGCTGGGATCGAGCCGGTCAGCCTGGATGATCTCTTCGCGCGCCGCAAAACGGGGTCAGCCGGCGGGGATGATGGCGGCCCGTCCCGGAAATCCGTTCTTCTGCTAATCTTGCCGGCATGGACCCCCAACCCCTAAGTCCCGAAACGAACCTCGCCGGCCAGGTCGCCCTCATCACCGGCGGCGGTCGCGGCATTGGCCGCGCCATGGCCCTGGCCCTGTCAAAGACCGGGGCCCGAGTCGCCGTCGCCGCCCGCAGCCGCGACGAGGTCGAGGAGACCGTCGCCCTTGTCCAGGGCCAGGGCGGCGAGGCCCTCGCATTCGCCCTCGACGTCACCGATCAGCCGGCCGTCGAGGCGATGTTCCGCGAGACGGAAAGCCGCTGGGGCCCGCTCGATCTCCTGATCAACAACGCCGGCATGACCGGCCGGGAGGACCCGCTCTGGGAGCTGCCCGCCGACGACTGGTGGCGGGTGATCGAGGTCAACCTGCGCGGGCCTTTTTTGTGCGCCCGGGCGGTCCTCCCGGGCATGGTCGCCCGCCGCCGCGGGCGGATCATCAATGTGGCCAGCAACGCGGGCATCCAGTCGACCGGCCCGTATGCCGCTTACTCGGTGAGCAAGGCCGCCTTGATCCGGCTTACCGACGTCCTGGCGAACCTGACTCGCAGTCACGACGTCTGCGTGTTTGCGATCAGCCCCGGACTCGTCCGGACCGCCATGACCGAGGCCATGCCCATCATGGACAGCATCCCGGTCACGGATTACGTCCCGCCCGAGCGGGCGGCAGATTTGTGCGTCTTTCTGGCCTCCGGTCAGGCCGACCGCCTGTCGGGCCGATACCTGCATGTGCTGGATGACATCCACGATCTGGTCCGGCGCGCCGATGAGGTCGTGGCCCAGGATCTGTATGCCATGCGGGTGAGGAAGTTCTAGCCGGGACGCCCAACGGTGTTACTTGTGGACCTCAGCTTTCGCTGGGGTGACGTTGAAGTGAAGGTGGGCGCGGCGCTTCCAGCCCCGCGACCCCCAATGCAAGCCGAAGCTGTCACGCTCAACACTTGACGATAGAGGCATTGCGATGTCCTACGCTCAGAGTACCGCCGCCGGCTAAAGCCTAAACTCCAACGCCACGATCTCCTCCCGATATTCCCTTGACCCAAGATTGCTTCCGCCTCCTTCTTTCTTCCCTTCTTCTGTTGAAAACCTTCGGCTGGCACATGGCCTGGGACATGCCCGAGGCTATCCCCTATACGACTAGCCACATTGTGCCTTCGCGGACCTCGATCGGAAACGGGAGCAGCGCGCGCAGGTCAACGACTGGCACTCTCACGTGATTGAACGTGTCCGGCAGTCAGTCGGCTCTATCCAGCGTGAAGCCGACAGGCGCGCGCCTGTCGGCTTCAGATCGGATTCAATAAAGCGCTTACTTGAGCGATCTATGGGGCCAGCGCGGCGCAGAAGGCCGCCATGTCCCCCTGGT
>JBKJQK010000111.1:0-7579 GCA_046594095.1 Anaerolineae bacterium
GAAGACCTTTTCGAGGATCTCGCGCAGGGTCAGGCGGCGGTCCATGGCCGCGGCGGCGCGGAGCCGGTCGAGGGTGTAATAGTCCTCGGGCTTATTGAATACCTCGCGATTGACGTAGTCGATGACCCGGTCCCATTGCCCGGCTTCAACCGCCGCGGCGATGTGCGGGTCTTCGCGGACTTTGCCCTCGAAGCGCTCAAAGAACATCCGGTCGATCTTCATCCCCGCGTATCCGACTTTCTCCTCTTTGATGGAGGCCAGAATATCCGCCCCGAGGTGCTCGTAGGCGCCGGTATAGACAACCGGGGCTTTCTCGCTGCCTTCGCCCACGTCCTCGCCCTTGGCCCTCGGCGCCGGGAGTGTCAGGACCTCGTCATAGTTGAAATCTTCCTCGAAATACTGGCAGTTGGCGAAAAAGTCGAACAACTTATAGGCGGTCTTCGCCCGCGCGCGCACGCCGGCCTTGCGTGCCTCATCGAAGAGTTGCTCCAGAAAGTTGTGCTTGCGGGTGCCGCGCCCTTTGATCTGGATGAAATCGGTCGGCGAGAAGATGGGCCGGAACAGGCCCAGATTGAGCACATCCGTGCAGTCGTAGCCGGTCGTCATCATGCCCACCGTCACGCAGACCCGGGCCTTGCTGGTTTTGTAGGCGGGGATGAAGTTGCCCGAGCCAAGCAGGTTGTTGTTGGCGAAGTTGATCGTGAATTGCTGGGCGTCGGGGACCGTCGAGGTCACCTGGACGGCGAAGTCCGACTGGTATTTGCCCGGGAACATCCGGTCGGCGATCTGGTTGAAGTTCTGGGCCAGCTTGGCCGCGTGGTTCTGACTGACGGCGAAGACGATCGACTTGCCGATCTCGCCATTGACCGGGTCGCGCAGGGCGTTCTCAAGGAAGGTCTTAGCGAAGAGAAGATTGGTCGCCTCGGAGAAAAAACGCCTCTCGAATTCGCGCTGTTTGAATGCCTCCTGCTGGTCCTCGCCGGCGTCGTCGGTAAACGAGACGACAAAGCCCTCCTCGGACAGCAGCTCGGTCGTAATTTGTGTTCGGGCGTCCACGACGGTCGGATTGATCAGGTAGCCGTCCTGGACCCCGTCCAGCAGCGAGTAGCGAAAGGTCGGCTGGCCGCTCTCGCAACCAAAGGTGCGGTAGGTGTCGAGCAGCAGGCGCCGTTCGGCCTCGCGCGGATCGTTGGGCGAGGGGCTGGACTGGTCGAAGCGCTTCAGATAGTCGCGCGGGGTGGCGGTGAGGCCGAGCTTGTAGCCGATGAAGTACTCAAACACCGCCCGCGCGTTTCCGCCGATCGAGCGGTGGGCCTCGTCGGAGATGACCAGGTCGAAGTCGGTCGGCGAGAACAGTTGCTGGTATTTGTTGTTGAACAGCAGCGACTGGACGGTCGTGACGACGATCTCGGCCCGCCGCCACTCGTCGCGGTTCTCCTTGTAGACGACGGTCTGGAAATCGGCCGAGAGCAGGGTGGTGAAGGCTTTCCTGGCCTGTTCCTCGAGCTCGAGCCGGTCGACCAGAAATAGCGTCCGGCGGGCATTGCCGGTGCGCAGGAAGAGCTTCACGACCGCGGCGGCGGTGAGGGTCTTACCCGTGCCGGTGGCCATTTCGAACAGGAAGCGATCCTTGCCTTCCTTGATGGCCGCCTGCAGCAAATGGATGGCTTTGAGCTGATAAGGGCGCAGAAAGCGCAGCTTGTTGGCCTGAATGTAGGCGGGGCGCTCGGCCGGGTTCTTCCAGCCGGCCTCGGATTGGTAGTTCGGGCGCTGAGTCAGGACGGTGTAGTCGTCGCCGACCTTCTCCTCGATCAGGCGGGCCGGGTCGGGGGCGATCTTCTGGTATCCAATGACCGAGTCCGGCGTCGGAAAGGTGGTGACGATATACGGGCTGCCGCGGTCGAGATCCCAGAAGTAGTGCAGGTTGCCGTTGGAGAGGATCACGAAGCGGCAGTTCTGCGAGCGGGCGTATTTGCGCGCCTGCTCCTTTCCGGCCAGGGGGTTTTTGTCCTCGGCTTTGGCCTCGAGGACGATCAGCGGGAAGCCTTTTGCGTCGAGCAGCAGGAAGTCGACGAAGCCCTTGCCGATTTTCTCGAAGTTCTCGCCGAGCGCGTCCAGGTCGGCGGTCTTTACGGCGACTGACGGCTCAAGCCGGATATTGGCCGGCGCGCCGCTCGACGTGAAAAAGCGCCACCCAGCCGCCTCGAGCAGCTTGTTGATCTTGATCCGGGCGGTGGCTTCTTTCGAGGACAAGAAAGCTAACGGCTAATGGCTAATAGCTAATGGCTTCCGCCTACCTCTGCCGCCCGAAGATCCGGGTGAAGCGCAGGAACAGGTTGATGAAGTCCAGATACAACATCAGCGCGCCCATGATCGACGCCTTCTTCGCAACCTCGCCGCCCTCGGCGTCGACGCCGACCGCCATCCGCTTGAGCCGCTGAGTGTCATAGGCCGTCAGCCCGACGAAGATCAGCACCCCGACGTAGGTCAGGACCCAGTCCAGGACCGTGCTGGACACAAAGATGTTGACGATGCTGGCGACCACCAGACCGATCAGCGCCATGAACAGGATCCCGCGAAACTTGGATAGATCGATGTTGGTCACCAACCCGAACGCGCTGCACAACCCGAAGGTCGCCGACGCGGCGATGAAGGCGGACATGATCGAACTCACGGTGTAAACCATTAGGAAAACCGATAAGGTCAGGCCCGTCATCGCCGCGTAGATCAGGAACAACCCGGTCGCCAGGCCCGGGCTCATCTTGCGCAGCCCGAAGCTCAAACCCATGACCAGGGCCAGTTGGGCGAAGAACAGGATCATGATCCCGCCCGGAAGCCGCATGATCGGCCCCAGGATCAACTGGGGCGAAACCGCGGTCGAGAAGGCCACGAGGCCCGAGATCAACAACGCGAGCGCCATCCAGGCGTACACGCGCATGAGAAAGCGCCGCTCGATGTCGGCGGTTTCGAGAGTGGTCGGGAGGATGTTTGATTGGGTGTTCATTTGTTTTGAGCCTGGAGCCATGAGCCTTGAGCCATGAGCCTTGAGCCTTGAGCCTTGAGCCTCGATCCATAGGCTTCTGGCTCAAGGCTCATGGCTCATGGCTCAAGGCTCTAGTTTACGGGCTAACGGCTGTGAGATCCCTCGGCAGTAACTTGAAACTCTCCCAGTGTAGCGGCATATTGGTTTCGTCCTCGTCGCGGGGGACGTGATGGAAAGTGACGCTCATCCACAGCACCGGATCGGTCACTGCCTCGCCGTTGACAAAAGTCGATACGTCGCTGCTCGTTCCGCCGCAGTTTGAGGCGTTGTGGGTGGCGCAGGTCTCGGCGGCCGAGTAGTTGGTCACATACATGTCGTTAAGCGTCCAGCCCTCGGTCTGATTGCGATGAAGGTAGCCGAACTTGGGCGCCAGCTCATAGGAAATTCGGTGGCCGTCCGCGTTTGTCGTGGCCGTGTCGACAATTCGCCAGAAACGGAAGCGATCAGTCGAGTACTGGGCGGCCGTTTCGGTGCTCAGCGTGCTCGAGAAGATCCGCCGCGACGGGCCGCCCGAACCGCCGAACTCGTATTGTTCGACCACATCGTTTCCGGCTGGCCCGAGGTCGAAGTCCAGCCGGTAGTACAGGGTATGAACGTGACTGCGCCCCCAACGCCCCGGTCCAATCGGCCAGCCGTAGTACCGGCCCGTCTCCGTGACTGTGTCCACGTACTGCAGCCGGCCCGTTGCGCCGATGACGGGTTCAATCGTCCCGTCGTCGTGGAAGTTCCACTGCAGGACGTAGTTGTAGGCTCCAATTTGGGCCGAGCTCCACATGGCGAGCATTTCCTTCTGAGCTGAATTGCTGCCATACAAATAGCGCAGGCCGTGGCTCTGCACCTCCTGGCACAAGATGTCTTTGAATCCGTCGCTCAGAATCTTGCCATTCGGGCAGTCGGTCGCGTCCACCGTGATGTGATTCGAGCCAATTCCGAAGTCGGACATGTCGTGGAAGCGCGGCGACCCCGGATCGTACGGCACAAAGATCTGGCCGATGCTGAATTGGGCGAAGATCTTGGTCGAGGTATAGCTGCCCGGCAACGTGAAGTAGCCATCCCGGTATACGACCCCTTCCTTCGAACGCGATTCCCAGCACATGTCCCAGCGTGCCCCGTTGGTAAAAGTGATCGCCACCGTGAATGAGGCTGAGCAGGCGACCGGAACCTGAGGAACAGTGGCTGTCGCCGCCGATGGGTCCGCGCTGGCCGCGATGTTGCCGAGCGCGAGTCCCGCGGCGGCCGCCGCAACCAGCGCCACCGCGAGACCCAGAATGTGTTTGATCATTTGCCTTCCCCCGCATACACAACTCGCCCGCTGGACAGGTCGACGACGATCTGGGTGTCGAGCACATCGCCCTGGACGGCGAGCACCAGCAGCCCGCAACGCCGCAGGCCGCATCGCATCACCTCCGGCGATGTCGCCTCCGGGATTTCATCGGGAACAAAGACAAAACCGTAGCGCTCGATCGCCTCGGGGTTGTCCAGCGCTTTCCCCACCCGGGCCACAAACGCGCCCCTGATTCGGGCGCTTGCCGTCGCATCGGCCAACGCAATGTCGAAGGCCCGGTTCATCTCGCCTCGGGTAAGTGGCGGCTGGTCATTGGCTCGGACGTCGACCGCTTCGGCGGTTTTTGCGGCCAGATTGACCGTTGTCCGCAAGGTCTGATCCATGCCATACAGGTAATGCAGCACGTCCGCCCGCCGATCCCACCCGCCGCGGGCGTATACGCTTTTGGTTTCCTCGTGGCGCTCGATGACGATGAGCTCGGCCCGCGCCGCGCCCGCCAGGTATTTGGCGACGACCGGATCGGCGAGGGCGATCGTGATGGCCAGATCACGCTCGGCTGAGGAAAGCGGGTCGTAGCCAATCCGGGTCAGGCTGGCCGGGCGGGGGGCAGGAGCGATCGCGACCGCACCCGTCGGATGGGGTCCCTTGCCGCCGGCCCGTCTGGCCGCGTCATTCGTGGTGAGGACCGCCACAGTTGCGACGATCGCAACCAGGCCCAGCCCCCAAAAAATCACGCCCCAGAATAGTCGGGGCAAGGGTCGCGTCTTGGTCATGCTCACACTCGCTTAAGCCGAAAGAATCGCCACATGTCCGGCAGTATCATCGATTTTATGGAAGATGCGGCTCAATCGATCGTGATATTGGAAGACGTTCACAAGTCGTTTGTGATGGGCAAGGAAGCGGTCCCCGCGCTGCGCGGGGTGAGCCTTGAGGTCAGGCGCGGGGAGATCCTGTGCATGATGGGGCCCTCCGGAAGCGGCAAGACGACCCTGCTCAATATCATCGGCGGCCTCGATACCCCCTCGCGCGGCCATGTGACCGTCGACGGAAACAACGTGGTGGCGCTGAATGAGGAGAAGCTCGCCCGTTTGCGGCTGACCAAGATGGGGTTCGTCTTTCAGAACTTCAACTTGCTCTCTTCCTTCACCGCAATTGAAAACGTCCAGGTGCCGATGGTGCTCTTTGGCAACACCAACCCGAAGCGGGCCCGTGAGTTGCTTGGGTTGGTTGGCCTCTCGGACAGGATGAATCACTATCCGAGCGAGCTTTCGGGCGGGCAGCAGCAGCGCGTCGCAATTGCGCGCGCCATGGCCAACGAGCCGCCGCTCATCATCGGCGACGAGATGACGGGCGACCTCGACACGGCGACCTCGTTTGAGGTGATGGAGCTGTTGGTCAAGCTCAACCGGGAGCGGGCGACGACCATCGTGTATGTCACCCACGACCCGCGGATGGCCAAATATGCTCACCGTGTGATCAATATGCGCGACGGAAAGATGGTGACGGATGGGGCTTAAGTACGTCCTGGCGGCAATGCGCCGGCGCAAGCTCCGGACATTTATCGTCCAGCTTGCGCTCGTGATCGGGGTCGCCCTCGTGGGCGCCTTGCTCATGCTCGTTGACACCCAACGCCAGTTCAGCGTGCAGGCCATCGGCCAGCAGACCGGCGGCTATGACTTGAGCATTCGCCGGGCGGACACCGCCGCCTCCCGCTTTTTTGACGTCCGGCCAATCGAGAGCCTCGCCCGGTCAACGGTCCCGGAAATTGTCTCGGCATATGCCCGAATTCAGGGCGACGCTGAGGGACGGGCGGTGTCCGCGATTCAAGGCGAGACTCTTTCGGTGATTGGCCTCGATGCCGATAACGACACGTTGAGTGTTGTGACCGTCGCGCAGGGTGTCTACCCGCCCGGCCCCGGCCAGGTGTTCTTGACAAACTCCGCGGCGGATTTGATGCGGGTCAAGGTGGGGGATTCGGTACTGTTGTCCTATGTGCGCCCAACGCCGCGCGAGACTGGCCGGGCGGCCGTGTTGGGCGCCAGCACCATCCGCGCTCGCGGGACGTTTGTCGTCTCGGGTGTCGGTTTCATAAGTGGCCTGGGAAACACCCTGTTTTCCGGCCCGTTCGCCCAAAGCGGCGGTGACTTTGCGCTACTTCGCCTGGCGGACGCGCAAGCCTGGATCGGCGAGACCGATCGAGCCGAGCGGATGCTTTTTGTTTGGAACAGCGACACGGCCGGGGGTGTTGACGCCAAGGTCGCGGTCAGCCGCGCGCGGGATGTGGGCGTTGCGGTGCGCGATGCGCTGCAGTCCCAGCTTGGCCCGAGCTACGTCGTCGATCTGGCCAAATACAAACAGCTCGACGCCACCCAACAGGCCTTTGTCTTTCAACAGACTTTCATTACACTTTACGGCCTGCTCAGCATGGGCATCATCGGGCTGATGGTCAACGCCCTGATGATGACGACAGTGATCGAGCAGAAATATGATCTGGCCATCCTGCGGGTGCTTGGCGCGCCCCGGGCACGCCTGTTTGAAGCCGTCATCATTGAAGTAATTATCCTGGGGGTGGTTGGCGTGATCATCGGCCTTGGCGCCGGCCGTTTGCTCAACGACTTCGTGACCACGCCGATCCTGACAAATGCCCTCCAATTGCCGGCTGGAGTACGCCCCGAATGGACCCTCCAGGCGGTCCTCACCCCGACCGCGATCACGACCGCCGTCCTGGCCCTCGCCACCATCACCCCGGCCCGCACCGCCGCGCGGACCAAGGTCATGCTTGTCCTCAACCCCGCCGCGGCCGATCAACCGACGCTCGAGGAGCTGAGCAAACTGCGCGAACGCCAGGCCAACTATGGCCTGCTGGTCGGCGGAATTGTGTTGCTGGCCTTCTGTTCGATGGTCGTGTTTGTGTTTCCGCTCCTCTTTGCGTTGGGCGATTTCAGCGCGGTCGCCACGATCTACTTCATCGCGTTTCTGATGATGGTGATCGGGATGTCGCTGGTCTTCTTGTTTGTCACGACGCCGCTCGAGCGCGCGCTGGTTGCGATCATCTCCCTGATCACCCGGAGCAATGCGTTCTTCATTGGCCGGTATGCGCTGCGGGCCAAGGGCCGCAACTCGCTGATCTCGTTGATGGTGGTCGCCAGCGCCGTTCTCCCTTGCCTTCTCGCCGCCCAACTCGCCCTCACCGACGCGAACATCGAGACCGATTCGCGCTTCAATCGCGGCGGCGATGTGACGGCCCGCCC
>JBKJQK010000222.1:0-3240 GCA_046594095.1 Anaerolineae bacterium
TTGAAGGTTCCGGGCGCAATTTCCTCCTTATGCCATCGCGCCACCAGCGCCTTGACGTGTTTCGCCTTCAAGAACCGCATGGCGCAGCTGCGCTGGCTCGCTGAGAAGAACGGCACCCCCAAGATCATCTCGCCGTCGAACGACGCCTATGGAATCGCGGATCGCGTTTACGTCACGAACGTCTCCAAGGCCATGGATCTGGATCTTGACCGGCATGCGCGAATAGACGATCCCTACACGAAGATGTCGTTGCTGCTGCAACGGCACTTTGGGCTGCGCCGGAAAGGGTCCATCAAAATCCGCGTGGCCTGGGCTGACCGCGGCGACCGACTGGTAATCTGGCCCAGTTGGGGCAAGGGAAGGCGCGGCAGGGAGATCCCCATCCGCACCGCTGAGCAGCGCGCCGTACTCGACCTGGTTAAAAAGTTCGCCGGCAACGGGAGCCTCATTCCGAAGGGCATGACTTATGTCCAGCAGCTCAGGCGCTTCGAGGCGCAATGCGCAAAAGTCGGCATCCACAAAGTACACGGACTGCGCCACCTCTACGCACAGGAGCGCTACCGGGAATTGACTGGCTGGGAGTGTCCGGCGAATGGTGGACCGAAGTCGAAAGAGCTCACACCCGCGCAAAAGGACATCGACCGCGAGGCGCGGATGACGATCACGCAAGAACTGGGTCATGGGCGCCTTCAGGTGGTCAGTCAGTACGTCGGTCGATGATCTGCATCAGTGACCGCACATAAAGAGATTCATGATGAAACTTGAGGACGCGCTGCCGCAACTACAAATCAGGTGCAAAGCCAAACGGCTTCAGCCCCTGTGGCCCGCGATCGAAGCGAAGCTGGCCGAGGGGTTTTCCCATGCCGAGATCCTGAATCGTCTGAACGATCTCGGCTTTCAGCTCACAGTACAAACGTATAAGAGCTATCTCTATCGCTACCGGAAGAGGCGCCGAGCCACCGGGCAACAGCATGCCCCGATACGATTGACAGAAACCTCAACGCCTCAATCCGCGGAGGTGCCGCAGGCAATGACGTTCCCTGCATCAGCCGAGGTTGACACACATAAACGGCCGCCGACATTTGACTACGACCCGCGCGGCATTTCTCCCGAACTTTTGAAGTGAGGTATATCCATTATGCAAAACACAGTCCATTTCGTACTGCAGGCTAAAGGCGGCATCGGCAAATCCTTCGTCAGCACGTTGCTCGCGCAACACGTCATCAACGAGACAGGCGCCGTTCGCTGCTTCGATACCGACCAGGAAAACACAACCTTCAAGCATTACGCGGCACTCGCCGTCACCCATATCACGCTAACCGACCAGTCCCGGTTGATCGATCCCAAGAAATTCGACTCCTTGATGGAGACGCTCCTGACCGAAGAGGGCAATTTTGTGATCGACACCGGCGCCAATACGTTCTCGAACCTGCTCGCCTATATAGTCGAGAACGAGGTATTCGGATTATTGAGGCAGGCGCGCAAAGCCATCTATGTGCACACCATCGTCGGCGGGGGCGACACGTTAGCGGATACCGCCAACGGCTTTTACGCCATCGCCCAGAAAGTCAGCGGGGCGCGGATCGTCCTCTGGTTCAACGAGCACTTTGGTGACATCAAAACCGCAGAGGGCAAGCCATTCACCGAAACCCTGGCGTACCGGCAGAGTGCAGGCCGGCTCATGGGCACGGTAACGCTCTACCGGCGCAATCCCGCGACTTTCGGCGAGGACATTCGCAAGCTCAATACCCGGCGCCATACGATCGCGCAGGTTCTGACCTCACCCGACTACACGCTGATGGAGAAGCAACGCATCAAGAGCTTCAGTCGGGATGTATTCGAGCAGCTGCGGGCGCTGCCGTGGTGATCGATGTACGGCACCTGAGCATCGTGAACTTCACTGTTGGCGGGACCGCCGTCAACGACGTTCATTTTCCGCGGTGGCGGATGATCGTGCGCGCGCACACCCCCTATATACCCCCTGCGTGATTCGGCGCATCGGCGCAGCCGCGCCGTGCGCCGGCCGTGCGTCGAATGCTTTACTTGTCATTCGGCGCATTGGCGCATTCCCCCGGTAGAAAGCACAAGCTGAGCGGTAATTCGGCGGTTGGCGCGCCGATAGCTGGCCTCAGCAACCCAGCCCATATGGCGCAGGTCTTCGATATGACGCCAAAAACGTCGCACCGATTGCCTGCCGCGCAGGCTGTTTGGAAATCTAATCAGGCCGACAGGACGTGATGCCGGCCGGCGGCCGGTCTTGGCGACGGGGCCTATAGTCACCGGGGTGGCGGGCTGCCTGCGTTAGAATCGGCTAGTTCGCCACCCACCGGTATGGCGTCGAAATATGTGGTAAGAAACGTGGCAACTCGGTTTTCTCTATATCAGCAGACCTAGTATCCACGAGGGTTTCAAGGCGTAATGTGGCAGTCACACCCCTGACGCGGGTTCAGTGGGGGTATAAATGGGGGTATAAAAAAATATACTAGATGCATAAACCACAAGATTACAAGTAGATGACGCAGCAGTTACACTCCCACTCTCTCCGCCATTTCATCCAGGCAGGTCCAGGAGGGTGTCATCATCATGCAACGCGCGTCATTGGCGGCGCTTGCGGTCGCCTTGTCCGGCTTGATCGCACCTTTGAGTGCAGCGGCGCAGACCGGCTATCCCGCCGGCACCATCCGCATCGTGTCGCCCTACCCGCCCGGCGGCGGCACCGACATTCTGTCGCGCGTGATCTCGCAAAAGCTGAATGAAAATCTCAAGCAGCCGGTTGTCGTGGAAAATCGGGCGGGCGCCAACGGCACCATAGGCGCTGCGTACGTCGCCAAATCGCCGCCCGACGGGCTGACGATGCTGATCGTCCCCGCCGGCTATGCGGCGAATCCCGCGCTCTACAAGAGCCTGCCCTACGATCAAACGCGCGAGCTCGCTCCGGTCTCGCATCTCGCGTCGGGGCCGCTGGTCCTCGTCGTGCATCCGTCGCTACCCGCGAAGTCGGTGAAGGAACTCATCGCTTTGGCCAAGGGGCGGCCGGGCGAAATCAACGTCGGCTCCGCCGGCAACGGCTCGCTGCCGCACCTTTGCGCAGAACTCTTCAATCTGTCGGCCCGCGTTAAGCTTACGCATATTCCGTACAAAGGCTCCGGGGCAGCGATCATCGACGTGCTCGGGGGACAAGTGCCGGTTTACTTCATGAATGTGCTGCAGAGCCTGCCGCTGATCAAAAGCGGCAAGCTG
>JBKJQK010000302.1:0-9796 GCA_046594095.1 Anaerolineae bacterium
TCGGCCGTCAAGGCGGAGCCACTGCCCGCCGGCCAGCCTCCCCAAGCCAAAGCTGCGGGCCTCGATCATGGCCAAGGCCCAACGATCGCGGGGATGCGCCAGCCGGTAGGTGATCGTGTCTTCCTGCGCGCCTATTGCCATTCCGCCTCCAGACCCCAGGCCGGCTCGGCCGAGGCTCCAACCGGAATCTCAATCCCGCCCAATCCAAAACAGGCCCGCAGAATGGGCGTGGCCGCCCGGACTCGGAACGTCACACTTATGGCGCTGCGCCCATTCGGCGCGCGCAGCGCGATGCTCAAATCCCGGGCCGGCGTCGGTAGCATCCCGGCCACCGTCTCCGCCGCTCGGGCCAACGCTTCGGGGTCCAGCGTCACGCGCTGGCCGGACTTGAACCCGCCCTGTGATATCTCTTTGGCCGCATCCTGGGCGGCCGTCATCGCCGCCGCGTTGGCGATCTGGGCCACCAAGGCCACATTCCCCATGTCGTAGACCAGCGCAAAGGAGGCGAACAGGACGAAGATGTACAAGATCGACTGGACGGTGATCGACGCGCCGCCTTCGAGCCGGCGGAGAATCAGCCTCGCGTTACGGTCCATTGCCACCCCAACGCGACTTGCCCGGCTCGATCCGGGCGCTCGCCTCGGCCTCGGCGTTCACCACGCCAAAGGCCGCGCCGACCATCGGCAACGTCGACACATCGATCTGATAGCGGACCTGGCAGGTGACCGGGTCGCCCCGCCGCCACGCCCCGTCGGCCCACACGCTGACACTCGCTTGAGCGGTACTGAGGCTGTTGCCGCGCAACGAAGCCACCGCCGCCTCGATCCCCTGCTCCAGCCCCAGGCTGTGGTTCAGGCTCACGCTGGCCGCCCGGGCGCATTCGCGGGCGGCAAAGAACACCGGCAACTGAGCCGGACGGATCAGGGCCGCGGCGGCGATCAGCATGACCAGGATCAGCAGCGGGATGACCGCCAGAGTGAACTCGGCCGTCTCGGCTTCGCCGCGTTCCAGCCTGCGCCAGGCGGCGCCGCTACTCATGGCAAACCTCAGGGCCCTCGCACGCCGGCGGACCGGAGTAGAAGCGCTCGCGCCGGCGCTCGCTCTGCCCCGGCAGGCCAAACTCCCAATTGCCGAACACCCCCGTCCGGAGTATCGCGCGGGAGGAGAATGTGAGGGTATCCGAGCGCTGGCCTGGCCCGGCCTGGAGAGTCACCTGGCCGCCACTTGCGTTGGCCCAGGTATCGAGCGCCTGCTGCTGCGCCGATCGCGCGCCCGCAGCGCTCGATCCGCCCGGCGACACGGCATTGGCCGCCGCGCCGCGCTCAACCGACATCGTCGCCCCGACCCGCCAGAACCCGACGAGCGCAAACGCCAGCCCGACCAGCAGCAGGCCAAACAGGTAGGGCGTATAGACGATGAAGGCCAGCGACCCGCCCTCCGCGCTTCCGCCCTCCAGACGCCTGCGTCCGCGCCGGGCCGGCCCGTTCAGCACTTGCGCATCGAGCATGGCCCCAGGCCCCCGCCAAAGTCAAAGGAGGTCCGGCCCGCCTTTCCGTCGCCCGCAAACGCGACGCTCAAGAGGAACGTGATTGCGATGGCAACAACCATCACCGCCAGCGCAACCGACGCCGTGGTGCGACCCACCGAGGGATAGTTCCGGGAGTGACCGGCCTGCAACTCACCCAGCGTCCGGCCCGGCATGCGACCGGTGAAGCGTGACAATACAATCATGTTGGGCTCCTTCAGCCTTACGGAAACACCGCGTTGGCGATCTTGGATCCCGTTGCGTTCACGATCCCTACCAGCGCGGCCACAATGATGCTTACGACCAGCAGCGCCAGGCCGACGGCCGCCGCCGTGCGGATCACCGACGAACTGCCCTCGGCATCTCCGCGCTGCAAGACCGCCAGGGCTTGTCCCGGCTGGCGGGCGAACGACACCACCGACCCGGTGAGGGCGGCGATTCGCGTCAACGGACGAACTTCTGTTTTCATGGCATCTCTCCTGTAGTTACGGGTTCTGGCGCCATTGGCGCTGATGTGATCTTCGGGCGAACGCTCGAAAATGAACCTGACAGTTAGCTGACAGTTGGGGCGCTGGCCGGACGTAGAGACGCAAGATCTTACGTCTCTACGTCCGGCCGCCATCACCCCAGCCCCTCCAAAATCGCGGCGATCGCCGGCGCAATGACGAGCATCGAAATCACCAGCGTCGTCGTCAGCGCCACCGGGCGGGCCATTTCCTGGGCGTTCCGGCGGCCCTGGGCCTGGATGGTCTGGCGCAGCCGGATCTGGGCGGCGTCGGCCAGAGCGTTCAGGGCCGACTCGACCCGGGCGCCGTGCAGGAGGGCCATCCGGACCGTGTTGCCGAACTCGGTCACAAACTCGTTGTTCTGGTTGCGGTCGAGCAGGGTGTTGACCGCCGCGACCTCATCCGCGTCGACCTTGAGCGCCGTCGTCATGCGGCGCAGTTCCTCGACAAAGGGGCCGCCGGCCCGGCGCGACAAGTTGCCGATCGCCGTGGGCAGAGTGATCCCGGCCAGCACATCGCTGCGGATCTCGCCGATGCGATACCCCAGCTCGAGCGACAACTCGCGCTGGCGACTGAGCGCCGCGGCCGCAAGTTGGGCGTCCGGGCTGGTATAGCCCAGAGCCGCCCAAAGCGATCCTTGCACGGAGGACGCCAGGATTAGCGCCGGAATAGCCATCCCGCCCGGGCGGGCGCCCATCAACTCGGCTGCCAGCACACCAGCCATACCCATGATCAACGTCGCCGCCGCCGCAATTGCGCCACCGAGCAGCGCCCCAAAATACTTCTCCGCCCAGACCGTCTCGAGATTCCAAAACGGCGCGCGCCTTTTTTGCGGGGCCGGCTCGGCCGGGGCCCAAAACCAATCGGCCTGCTTCAACTGGCGCAGGTAGCGCGCGTTGGCGCCATCCACCCGCATCGCGCGCCCCGCCCCGGCACGAGTTACCGCCGCAGCCGGCCCGCGGCTGGCCTTGTCCAGGCTGCGCGCGGTGCGCGGCTGATACCTCGCCTGCAAGCTGCCGGGCGCGCCACGGGCGGGCCTGCCCGTGGCGCCAAGGACAATCAGAAATACAGCCAGCCCGCCGCCGAGGGCCAGGATCCAGATCATCATGCTTCGCCTCCTGCCCGGGCCGTCTGCCCCAGCGGCCGCTGGCCGCGCATCGGCCCGCCTGCCGCCGTCACACGCTCGGTTCCCATCTGCGCCGCGCCCGCCGGCTCGGACAGCGCGTCTGCCGCCCGAACCCGCCGCACCACCAGCCCGTGCTGAGCGAGGCGATAGCAATGCTGATACGTGAAGATGGTGATCAACGCGGCCGCCAGGGCAATCAGATTGCCGCTGAGCGTCGAGAAGAACGTGGTTAGCCCGCCAAAGGCGCCCCCCGCGCCGGTGGCGCTGAAGGCCAGGGTCAGGACCCGGAACACCGCAAACACCCCCCACGGGCCATACGTCCCCCACTGCACATTGCTGCGGGCCGTCGTCTGCGAAATGATGGCATCCTCGAACGCCGCCACGGTCTCGCGGGTCGAAGTCGCCAGGCGGGCCAGCATGTCGGTCACGCCCGCGCCGGCCCGCTCGGCCCGCAACAGCGCGTTTGCGACCCCGTCAAAGACGATCGAGCGCCGGCGCTCGGCCTGGCGCTCGATCGTCGCTTCAAATTCGCCCTGTAGGTAGCCGATCAGCAACTCGCCAAAATCCTCTTTGACCGGCGTCTGGCTGTAGATGGCGGCCGCCTCGATCGCCTTCTGCAGGGAGGGCTTCACGCTGTAGCTGTTGCGGATGACATCGCAGGCCTGGGCTAGCAGCCGGGCATACCGCACCTGGCGCTGGTCGCGCTCGCGCTCGAGGGCGCTCCAGGTAAACAGAAAGCCTGCTAGCAAGCCGACCGGGGCGAGCATGACCGCGCCCAGGAGCAGGGCCAGGCCCAGGCCCAGCCCAACGCCCAGGACCAAGCTGCGCCCGACGAAGTCGAGGGCGCGAACATCCATCTGGGCGGCGTCGAGGCGGGCCTGCAGCCCGATCAGCCGCCGGGCGGCGCGCTGGCGCACCGGCGCCGGCCGGGGCCCGGACGCGCCTCGCGGCACGACCGCGCCATACCAGATCGCAAACAAGGCCGCGCCCGCCAGCAGGGCCAGGAAAATCAGGGCGAAGTCCATCAGCCAAATCCTTTAGCGCGCGTTGCGCATGGCCGTCCGCCAGTTAAAGCCGGGCGCGCGCGACTCGAGCCGGGCGATCAGCCCGGTGGGGTGCGCCCCACTGAACGCCAGACGGCCCGTCCACAGCTCGCGCCCCGGCTCGGTCTGCCATGCGAAGAGCGGCTCGAAGGCGATCATGTCGCCCTCGACCGCGCCGGTGACATACGCCACCTCGCGCACCCGCCGGACCATCCGCCCAGCCCCGTCGTGAAATACGCCGATGTTGATGATCAGATTGACCGCGTGGGCGATCGTGCGCCGGATGGCCAGCAAGGGCACATTCCCCATCCCGCCCATGAGATACAGATCCTCGATCCGCTGGAGGGTCCGATATGCGTCATCGGCATGGACGGTGAACAGGGTGCCGTCGTGGCCGGTATTCATCGCCTGCAGGATGGCCATGACCTCCGGACCGCGCGCCTCGCCCAGCAGTATCCGCCGCGGGCGCATGCGCAGGCAATGCCGGACGTTGTCGGCCATGCTCACCTCGCGGGTATCCTCGCCCGCCTCGCGGGTCACCAGCGCCACCCAGTTCGGGAGATGGTCGAGCTTCAACTCGGGCGTGTCCTCGACCGTCACCACCCGGTCGCGCGGATCGATCTCGCTGGCCAGAGCGGTCAAGAACGTGGTCTTGCCCGTTCCCGTGCCGCCCGAAATGGCGATGTTGACTTGCGCCCGCATCGCCGCGCGCAGCACGACCGCAAGCTCAGGCGTGATCGTGCTCAGCCGGAGCAGATCGTCAACGGTCCGGGCCACGCTCCGGAAGCGCCGGATGGTGACCGCGATGGCGCCCTCGCCCAGGTTGGTGACCAGTGGCGACATGACCACGTGCACGCGGCTGCCGTCGGCCAGGCGGTGATCGCGCCAGGGCGTCTTGACCGTCACCCCGCGCCCGCCCTCGCCGTAGTCGAGCTTGCGGTTGATAAACACCCGCAGATGATTGGGGCTGAGGAATCCTGCGCTGACTCGCTGGGGCGGCTCTCCCACTCTCTGACAGTAGATTTGATCGTGGCCGTTGATGAAGATTTCCTCCACCAACTCATCCTTCATGAGCGCCGAGATCGGCCCCCAGCCCAAAATGTCGTCGGCCATCCGCCGCGAGAGGTGATCGAGTTCCGCCGCGAAGTCGCCGTTGTTGGCCTGCATCAGCGGCTGCCGGCCGGCGCTGGCGGCCTTGCCGTCGTGGGCGCGGATCGCGCCGCGGGCCAGATCACGAACGAGATTGAAGTCGTCGTCGGTCGGCTGGTCGTAGGCGGCCACATTCAACCGCCCGCTACCGGCCAACTGGCGCTTGACATCCTCGAGGATGGCCTGATACGGCGACTCAGCCGCGCCGGGTAGGCGGGCGCGGGCCTGGCTCATTGCCTCGGTGAAAGCGGGGGTGGGTGGCGGATTCGCCGGGGGCGCGTCAGTCGTCCATCCCGGGATGCCGTTCAAGGTTTTGCGCACATTGGCGGGTTCCATTGGATCAGGACTCCCTCACGAACAGGCTCTTGAACAACGAGCGGGTCGTGGCCTGGCGGGTTCGGGATTTGAAGACCGGCCCAAGTTGGGGCAGATACAGCGCGCCGAGGTGTCGAATCGCGCTGCCCAGCGGGCCGGCGTCGGTCAGGGCAAACGGCGAGCAGGTATTGATGGCCAGCGTGGCGACCGTGTCGTCAAACGGGATCACTCCAGCCAGCGGGATCCCGACCATATCGGTGATCTCGCGCTCGCTCAGGCGATACTCAGCCTTGAACCCCGAGATCAGCAGGCGAAACTTACTCAGATCGCCGAAGTGGGCCTCGAGCGCCTGCAGGGCGTAGCGGGTATCCAACGCGGCCGTCAGCGTGGGTGGGCACACCACCAGCACGTCGTCGGACTGGCGGATGGCCGCTTCGTGCAGCGGCTCGAGAAAATCCTGCCCGATGTCGATGACGGTAAAAGCATACGCCCGGCGGACCGTCTCGATGATCGCCCGCCCCACCGCAAACACCGCCCGCCGGTCGGCCAGGAATACGCCCTCGCCGCCGTCGGTCGGCCGCATCAGGCCGGGCAGCAGATCGAGCTGGCTCTCGGCCAGGGCCGGCGAATCGACAAAATACTGCTTGATCGTGGGCAGGTTCAGCCAGCCTTCGTTGCCCGGATCATAGCGGCGGATGGACTCCTCAAACAGGTCCTTCAGCCCGCGCTCGAGGACGGCCATGTTGCGCTGCAGGGCGATTCGCTGCTCGCTCTCGTGGATGTAGCCCAGCATGGTGTGGCAATCGCCCTTGACCATGTCGAAGTCCAGCAGCAGGGTCTTCTGATTGCCCATCGTCACGTGCGACAACACCGTCGCCAGGTTCACCGCGGTCGTGCTGCGGTGGCTGCCCCCTCCCTTGGGCACAAACACGCTGATGACCTTGCTCTGCCAAGACGAGCCGCGCGGCGCCATCGATCCGGCCGACAGCGAGACCAGCCCGTCGGCCCGGTCGCGGCGCAGGCGATCAACGGCGGCCTGGGCGAACTGGACGAGCCGGGCCACCTGATGCGGGTCGGTCGGGAGCGAGATGTAGTTGACCGCCCCGGCCGCGACCATCAGCCGGCCCTCGTCGGTGCGGACCTCGACCCAGGCTACGACCGGGATGGGCCGGGCGCGCTGCATGCGCAGGTCGATGATCAGCTCTTTACGGTAGCCAAAGCAGTTGGGCGAGAGCAGGACCACATCGGCATCCAGACGCAGGGCCGTGTCGAAGACCCGCTGGGCGACCTGCTCATAACCCACCAGATCGAGGCTGGTCCCGATCAGATCACGCCGGAGCTGCTCGAGGTCGCTTGAGTTGTCGTACCCGACGACGAGGCGCAGCTTGCGGTTGAGATCGTCTGCGCGCGCGCCACTACCGGCCGCGAACACCGCCGCCCCGTTTGTGGCGGTCGTCACCGGTCGGAGGGTCTGCCCGGCGATATCGGGATCGGTCTGGTTGGCGGCGGGGTGTCGGGATTCGTTGACCATGAGAATCTATGGCTGATAGGCCGTCACGGGCGCGAAAGGCGCGGGTTGCGGGCCGCGCTGGGCAAACAGCCAACGCTCGAAGTCATTCCAGGTGACGGCGTCGGTGGGCGCGGGCGGAAGGGTATTGCCCGCGCCACGAACGGCAAAGCTATGGTCGCCATTCCGCAGGGCGAAGGTCAACACCTCGAGCTGGTCGCGGGTGACCAGCGCATACAGCCGGCGCACATCGCCCGGCCGGGCGGGCTCGCGGGCGACCGTCTGGGCCTGGTTCTGCGACGCGCGAGGGGCCGCATCACGCTCAACCCGGATGATCTCGAGGTTCTGCACGATCAGCTTGGTGACCGGCAGGCCAAGGGTCTCACTGACTTTCTTTGTGGAGGCTGGCTGCTGCGCGCCGCCTGACGGCGGGCCAGCGTTCAGCTCGCGGGCGCTGATGCTGCCGATGTGGACGAGCAGGTCAATCCGGTCGCCCGGCTGGATGAAGTTGCCAACCTGGTCGGGGGTGACCGGGATGGGCAGGTAGTAACCTGCTGAGCCGGGCACGGCCAGCGACAAGCGGGTCTCGATCGCGCCCACGGCGTTGGGGTCGATTTGGGCGCGCGCCACCGGGAAACCAGCCCGCACATCGCTGTTCAACCGGCGGCCGACGGCCTGGTTGAAATCGCTGGCCAGCACCCACGCGTCCAGCGTCTCGGCGTCGACGTTGGCCATCTCAGCGCCGCGAAACATCGCCCGCTGCACAACGGTTCCTGCTGGGATGTCGCCGACGGCGATGGGCACCAGGACGCTCCGCGGGCGGCTGAGGTTGACAAACAAAACCAGCCCGGCGGCGACCAGGACGGCCAGAACCAGCCCGGCAATCAGGGACAGTCTGCGCATGTTTTTCAGGGCTCCTTTGAATGAGGAATGAGGGCGCCGAGCTCGGCCCGCAGGTCGGCCAGCCGGGCGGACGCGCCGCGGATGGCGTCCAGGTCATACGCGTCGAGGGCGGCCGCCAGGCCGATGAGGGCGCTGGAGATGGCGGGCGGGGCGCCTTCCGCGCTGGCCAGGCCGCGGGTCAGGCTGGCCGCCTGACCGGCGCGGGACTCGCGCTCGGCCCGATCCGCGCCAAAGGCCACCCAGGCGGTGGCATCTCCGGCACTCTGCGCCGCGGCCAGCCAGCGCGCCGCTTGGGGATCCGCCTCGGCCGACCCAACGAGAGGCCGTGATGCCTCCGGGCGCGCGGCGGACGGATAGCGGGCTTGAGCCGTCATTGCCTCGACTGAAGGCAAGCCCAGGATGAGCACAGCCGCCATGAGCCAGGCACCGCCAACCGGCGCGCGCGCTCTGCGCGGCCAGCGCCGGGAGATACGCGCGACACCGAGCGCGGCCTGCCCAAGGGCAAAGGCCAGCAGGCCGGTGACCGGCAGCGCCAGACCGATCCAGATCGTGGCCAGCACGTCGCCGCCCTGCCAGGTGCCCGCGGTTGCCACGGCATTGATCGCCAACGCGGCAATGACAGTGACGGCGGCCAGCGCCCAGCCTAATGGAGAGCCGGCCTGGGTCAGGCTGGCCAGGCCAAGCCCGATGCCAGCCAGGCTAAACGGGAGGGGGAGCTGCCACTTGCGCCAGTCGCAGACCGCCGCCGCCGCCATGAGCGCCGCCTGGCCAAGCCCAATGAGAAGCGCTTGCGGCGGAACGCCCATTGGCGCGACGATCAGCCCGCCCATCGCGGCTACCCCGACACACACTCCGCCGATCAGCAGCGCGGTGCGCTCGCCGGCCACAGCCGGCGCATCCTGGGGCGGACCCGCCCAGGCCGGGTCATAGCGCAGGCCCAGGGCCGCCAGCAGCACGAACGCGCAGACGGCCGCCGCAATCCCGCCCGCGATGGCGAGCCAGGTGGGGTCGAAGTTGGAGATCAGGTTTTCCCAGAACATAGGCTGCGTGAGCGCCGCGATGGCCGCTCACGATCAGTCTATGAAAAGGGCGCCGAAATGAACCTGACAGTTGTCTGACAGTTAAGGCGACGGCAGACCGCAGACCACGCACGGTCTGCCGTCCGCCGATCAGTTGTCCCGCGGCGGATCGACCGAGATCGGGAGGACCTCTTCGGTCAGCGCGGCCGGGTTAACCGGCGGGTTGCGCGGGGCGGGTCTTGCGACAATCGGCCTGGGCCGCTCGTGGAGCCGGGGCGGGTGGACTTCAATTTCGGCCGGCGCAGTCTGCCCGGCCCGGGGCGCCATCGGCGGGGCAGGCGCGGCGGGCTCGGGCGGCTCCGGCGGCTGCCAGGGCGCGCTGTTTCGGACGGCCCGCTTGACTGCCCGCAGCGCAAGCCAGCGCTTGAGGGCCGTGATTGGATCGAACACGCCCAGAGTGGGGTCGCGCACGGCCATGTACCACGGGCTGCTGCGCGGAACGACGATATTGATCTGCCCATGCGTGGCGACGTAGTCCCACAGGGCCTGGGCCATGGATAGCGAACCGGACTCGGTGACCCGCAGCACCCGGTCGCGCCAGCCGATCATGCCCAGCTCGCGCAGCGCTGCGACCCGGGTGGTAAAGATGAACTTGCGCCCGCGCACATCGGTCACGGCAAAGCGCGGGGCTGGCTCGGCGGCA
>JBKJQK010000351.1:0-2675 GCA_046594095.1 Anaerolineae bacterium
GGCGCAGGGTGAGCTGCCATTCTTTGCAGTCCTGGCCGTCAATATGAAAATGGGCGGCGCCAAAGCGCGCGCCCGGGCCATAGCGCGCGTCGAGGTGGTCTTCGTGACCCATCAGCCCGCGCTTGCTGGGTTCGAGATCGAGCACCCGGTCGACGGGCTCGTCGAGCACGACCTCCTGGACGAGTTTCCTTTCGGTGACGATGAAGAGGGTCTTCTTTGTCGCGACTTCCTCATTCCGCTCGAAGATCAGCCGGTGGTCTGACAGAAACAGCCAGCCGTTTGGGTCATCTTTTCCGTCGCGGTCCCACTTTGCCCTGACTGCGCGGACGATCGACTCGGTCGCGAGCCAGCCGACCTTGGACTTGGCCGCCTGGTCGAGCTGGGAAAGTGTGGACTTCATTCGTTGTGTCAGGGCCGACACTTCGCCCGCGAGCTTTTCAAACATCCCGTCGATGGCGTCATCGGCTGCCCGCGCGGCTGTCTCTAGCCCGGCTACCGCCAGCTCGGCCTGGGCGAGCGCGGCCGGGGCGGTCTCGAGGCTGTTGGCTTCGCCAATGGCCGAGTTGAATCGCCACTCCGCGTCCGCGGTCCGTGATCGCAGGGCCTCGGTCTCGCGCGCCATTGCGGCGAACGCCTCCGGGCGGATTCCCGCCCAGCGCTCGCGCGCGTCGATGCAGCGGCCCTCGAGGTCCTTCTCCCAGGCGTACCCACGCTCGCGCAGTTCCGCGGCCAGCTTCAGCATGCCGGTCGATGAGGCGTCGAGGTTTCCCGCCTTTTCACGGGCTCCGCCCAGCAGGGCGGTTTTCTGGGCCTGTTGCATCCGGTCGCGCAGCGTCCGGATTTCCATCGGGACCTGGCTCATCGCGACAATGGTTGTAGGTGACATTTGGGTGCCTCCGTCATGGCAGGGTCGTACTGAGTTGTTATTGCGCGAGCGTGCCCACGAGACGTGGGCGCGCCCAGGCCGCCCACGTGAATCGATGGTCGCCCAGCGCTTCGGTCCGGAATTCGATCGCGGCCATACTGCCGGCTTCAACAGGTAGCGAAATGTCGGCTTCTTCCCACCGCCGGGCGTTGGTATGCGACGACCACACCCGATAACCGTTGACGCGAACCCGAAAGGCCACGAGATTGTCTTCAGCAATGCCCGCCCCGTCGCGGATCGCGTATTCAAAGCGCAATCTGGCATTTCGAACGCCCTCGGGGATCGGTACGCGGAACGTAATCACGCATTCGCCCCGCACGGGTGGATGGGCGAATAGGGATGGCCGGTCCACACCGCCGGCGACGGCCATCCCCATGCGCGCCTCGAGGCCGGCCGTGTCGGCGCCGATCGCCGACACCGACCCAGGGTTGAATCGGTCCACGAGATCGTCGCGCCAAACGCGCGCGTCGCCTTCGGCAGTGTCGAGATTATGGAGGCTCTGCCAGGCCAAAAAGTCGAGGTATGCGAGGGTTCGGGCGATGTCGTCGTCGCCGAGGGCGCGCAGCCGCGCAATGACGGCTTCCAGATGAGCTTGGTTCACGATCGGAATTATCGCTGATGGCTGCTGGCGGCCGGCAGACCGAAGACCGACCGATCTCGCCCGCGGTCAGCCGTCAACGGTCTGCCGTCGGACAAACGCGCACTCCTTTCTCAGGACGCACGCCTCGCACAATGGTTTGCGGGCGGCACAGATTTCTCGGCCGTGGCGGATCAAATTCAGATGAAAGGGCTCCTCGGCGCCGGGCGGGCAGAGCGCTTCCATGAGCGTGTGCGTGGCGTCGGCGCCGGTCTTCTCCGGCCGCAACCCGAGCCGTCCGGTGACGCGATGGACATGCGTGTCAACTGGGAATGCCCGCCTGCCGTAGCAAAACAGCAGGACGATGGCGGCGGTCTTGGGCCCGATCCCGTTGATGGCCAGCAGCCAGGCGCGCGCCTCGTCGACCGGCAGGTCGGCCAGAAAGTCGATGTTGAGCGTGCCGCGGGCTTCGGTGATGGTCTGGAGCGCGGCCTGGATGCGCGGGCCTTTCTGATTCGCGAGCCCGGCCGGGCGGATTGCGTCGACAATGTCGACGGTCTTCGCGTCGCGGACGGCCTCCCACGTATTGAATCGCGCGCGCAGCCGCGAATAAGCCAGATCTCGGTTGCCGTCGTTGGTGTTCTGCGACAGGATCGTCGCGACCATCTCGCTCACGCCATCCAGGCGCGTCCAGCGCGGCGTGCCGTATTCGCTGAGCAGGAGTTCGTGGATACGGGCGGCCTTTCGGCGCAGGGCGGGCGAAGGCGCGTCGGTCATGGCAAAGCGAGCAACTCAACTGCGTCGTCGCCGGCGATGATCCAGAACTCGGCCGAGGCCACGGCGACGCCTGGGGCCAGGCGCAGGCCGTCAGCCCGGGAGCGGGCGGTGAAGCGCTCGAAGCGCTCGCCGGTCATTTCGAGCCGCAGCTCGGTCGGGATGCCGGAGGGCATGAGCGCCAGCGCGAGGCCGGTTTCGTCGTCGGCGGCCGCCGCGTTGCGCAGCGCGCCGAGCGCCCGGACCAGCATCGCGGGTGGTTGGGAACGGTTGGACATGGGCGGCTGAATCAGCATGGCCGCCTGGCGGACAAAACCGCCCGCGCTGGCCGCGGAATCGGACCAGGCCTCCCACTCCAGCGGAGCGCGCTCGCGCGCGCAGCGCCACAGCGCGTTCGGG
>JBKJQK010000045.1:0-11395 GCA_046594095.1 Anaerolineae bacterium
GTTGCGGATCGTCCAGAAATCGGCCGATAAACGTAACGCCGACCGGTTCGCCAGTCTCGCGGTAGCCAAACGGCAGGGTGAGCGCTGGCGCGCCGGCGATGGCGAAGGGAATATAGCCGGCATCTTCAACCCCGACCAGCAGCGCGCCATGCGATTCCTGGAGGAGCGCGTCGATGCGCGCCCGCGCCGCGGACCGATTGCGGTCGCGGATGACAAGGTAGTCGGCCACTGTCGTCTGCTGGGTGGCCGAAGCGACCAATAGGGTTTGCCCCCATGGCACCCGGTTGGCGGCATCTTCGGTGTTCCAGGCCACGATCTCGGCCAGGTTCCGGAAAGGCGCGCCACTCGCGGCCAGATACGCGTCGACGCCGCGTTGAAAGTCGAAGTGGCCCACCGGCATGAAGTCGTCCTCGAAGCGTGTTTCGGTGATGGATTGCGGCGCGACCTCCACCGGCTCGGCCCCGGCCGCCCGGAGCGCCTCGGCCAGCCAGGCCCGCCAGACCGGCGCCTCGGGATCGATGTCGTGTGACTGACGGACAATCCCCACCCTCATCCCGCGCAGCGCATTCGGTTTGAGCATGGCGGCGTAGTCCGTTCCGGCCAACGACCGGGCCGCCTCGGTCTCGGGGTCGCGCGGATCGGGCCCTGCCAGGACATTCATCAGCGCGGCCAGATCGGCCACCGAGCGGGCCATCGGACCGGCCGTATCCTGGGCTTCGGTGATCGGGACGATGCGGTCGCGGCTGATCAGCCCCAGGCTGGGCTTGAGCGTCGCTACGCTGTTGGCGGAGGCGGGTGAAACCAGCGACCCCCAGGTCTCGCTCCCGATCGCGGCCGCGCACAACCCGGCTGCCACGGCGACGGCCGAACCCGAACTGCTCCCGCTCACGTCGAAACGCCCATACGGGTTATGGGTCTGGCCTCCGACGGAGCTAAAACCGTTGGGCATCCCATCGGTCGTCCAGTTGGCCCACTCGGACAGGTTGGCCTTGCCCAGCAGCACTGCCCCGGCAGCGCGCAGACGCTCGGCGACGGCGCTGTCGCGATCGCACACCGCGTCGCGGAGCGCCCAGGCGCCGGCCGTCGTCCGCATCGGGCCGCGCGTGCCGCTGTTGTCCTTGAGCAGGATGGGCAGCCCGTGCAGGGGTCCGCGCGGCGCTTCGGCGTCGCGGGCGCGCGCATCAGCCAACGCCTCGGGATTGAGCGTGATCAGGCTGTTGAGCGTGCCGGCATCCAGCCGCCGGATGCGGTCGAGATACAACCGGGTCAGGGCGAGGCTCGTCAGCGCGCCAGCGTCAATGCGGGCGAGCAGTTCGGCCAGGGACGCGAACGCCAGGTCGGCGTCGGGCAGCGGCCCGGCGTGCAGATCGGCCGCCAGGGGTGCCCAGTCCAACGGGCGGGGCCCTGCCCAGACGGGTGTGTTTGTCTGGCGCTCAACCTGGCGGGCGCCGCGTTCGCGCGCACTTCCGACGATCTCCTCGGGTGTGGGTACGGGTTGGGTCATGGGATGGCGGGGAGGATAGCGCAAAACGCGCTGCCCACCCCAACCGCGCTCGTCGCCGTCAGCGTGCCGCCGTGGGCGTCGACGATGGCCCGGGCGATCGCCAGGCCCAGCCCACTGCCGCCCTGCGCCCGCGCGCGGGCATCATCGACCCGATAGAAGCGGTCAAAGATATGGGGCAGCGCCTCGGGCGCAATCCCGGCACCCTCGTCGCGGACCTCGACGCGGACCTGCCCGGCCTCGACCCACGCCTTGAGCCTGATGGCTTTGCCCGCGGGCGTGTGCTTACGGGCATTGTCGAGCAGATTGATGAACACCTGGCGCAGCCGGTCATCGTCGGCCCGCACCCGCAGGCGGTGGGCGATGTCGGCCCGGAAGACGTGGGCGGAAAGCGCCGGCGCATATCGATCGGCTAGATCGCCAAGCAGCGCGCTCAGGTCGGTGGGCTTTAGCGTCACGGCCGGTTGGGCGTCGAGGGCGCTCAGGATCAGCAGATCGTTGGTCAGGCGGATGACCCGGGCAACTTCGACATCGAGGTTGTTGAGCAGGCGCTCGGCGGTCTCGGGATCGCCCTCGGCGACGCCCATCTTCAGCAGGTCGATCGAGCCGCTCAACACCGTCAGCGGAGTGCGTAATTCGTGGGCGGCGTCGGCCACAAAGCGCTTCTGGGCGGCGAAGCTGTCTTCGAGGCGGGAGACCATCCCGTCGAAGGACGCGCCCAACCGCCCAATCTCATCCTCACCGCGCAGCCCGACCCGCTCGCCTAGATTGCCGGCCGCGATCCGGTCGCTGGCGGTGACCACGCGCTCAAGCGGGCGCAGCGCCCGCCGGGTGGCCGTCACCCCGAGCGCGGCGGTGACGACCAGCACGGCGGCGATGCCGAGGAGCAAGGCCAGGGCCAGCGTCCGCAGCGCGCTGTCGATCGGGGCGAGATCCGAACCAAGCTGCGCGACGGCGAGGACGGGCTCGCCCGGCGTGCCGCGGACCGGCAAGAGCAGCCACATCACGCCGCCGCTGGCAGAGCGACTGATGAACGGGCCCTCGACGGCGCGGGCCGCGCGGGCAAGGACGATGGCGCCCGGCGCGGGCAGGGTCAGGCCGCGGGTGCTGGTGGCGATCAGGGTCGCGTCCGGCGAATACAACGCCGCGCCGATGTCGCGGGCGGCCAGGTCGTCGGCCAGCCCAGCCAGGGCTTCGCGCTGGCGCTGCGGGTCGCGGCGGGGATCCTGCCCAGGCCCGCGCCCGCCGGGACCGTCGACGGCAAGCCGCCGATCGATGACCGGGCCGGCCTGCTCGCGCAAGCGGCTGGCCATATCGTCGTAGAGGAAGCGCTCCTGCTGGGCGTAGAGCAGCGCCCCGCCGCCAGCCAGAACAACCAGCAGGATGAGGGCATACAGGGCGGGAATCCGCCAACGCAGGGGAAGGCGTTTCATATTCAGCCGCGCAGCGTGTAGCCCACGCCGCGCACCGTCCGGATCAACTGACGCTCCGTATCGCCGATTTTGTCGCGCAACGCTGAAATATGCACCTCTACCACGTTGGCATCGCCCACCCACTCGTAACCCCACACCCGGTTGAGCATTTGCTCGCGGGTGAAGACCTGGCGCGGGTGCGACATCAGCAGCTCGAGCAAGCCAAACTCGCGGGGGGTGAGGGCAACTGGCTGGTCGCTGCGCCAGACCTCGCGCGTGTCGCGGTCGAGGGCGAGCTCGCCCACGCTCAGGCGCTTGCGGGCCTGCAGGTTCCGCCGGCGAAGCATGGCATTGACCCGGGCCAGGAGCTCCTGGAAGCGGAAGGGCTTGACCAGGTAGTCGTCGGCGCCGGCGTCGAGGCCGGCCACCCGGTCCTGCAGCTCGCCTTTGGCGGTGAGCATGAGGATCGACACGTCACTGGCCGCTCGCAACTGGCGGCAGACCGTTACGCCATCCAGCCCGGGCAGCATCCAGTCCAGCACAACAACATGGGGGAGGGTCTGCCGGGCCAGGTTGAGCGCAGAGGGGCCATCGGCGGCGACGGTGACGGCAAAGCCCTCATACGTCAGGCCGGTGCGGATCAGGTCGGCCAGCGAGGGCTCGTCGTCGACGACGAGCACGCGGATATCGGGGCGCGGATCGGGGTCAGTCATGTCTTTGCCAAGTGTACGTGTACCTGTCTTTCAGAAGAAAGGGAGAAGGGGAGAGGGAAATAGTTGCTCGCGGACCTTCCTGTTCTCCCTTTCTCCCCTTCTCCTGCAAGAAACCAACAGCCCAACGATTCCTTCCATAGCCTTCGTTCTTCCCTTCTTCTGTTAAGAAGGTCGAAACCATGCGAAAAGCCCACCGGCCTGATTGCTCAGGCCGATGGGGGTCAGAAAGGAGAGGAGAAACTAGGGGTTGGCCGGCGCCGGGTTCGGCTGCTGCGGTCCGCCAGGGCCGCGCCCACCGCGTCCGCCCGGCATCTCGCCGCCATGGCCGCGCCCGCCCGGTCCGCCGGGGCCGCGATGCGCCGGGGCGGTAAAGACGGCCGTGCCGTTGACCTTGATGCTCGCGGCCCGGATGACGGTCAGGCCCGAGTTGCCGACGTGCTTGTCGCCGACCACCTCGACCGATGCGCCGACGGTGAGCTTGTCCTTGAGCGTCGCGCTCTCGTGCGGCGGCGTGCGGACCACGGTCTTGTCGGCCAGGCTAAAGCCATCCAGGTCTCCGTTGGCGTTCAAGCTGACACTGGCGATGGTCGACGTCTGGGTCACGACCTCGTGCGCCGGCGGGGTCGGAGGCGTGGTCGGCTTCTCGATCGTGTAGCTCTTGGCTCCGCCGGTGATGGTCTCGGCCCGAATCTCAGTCGCGGGCGCAATGGCCGCCGCATTGGCGCCGGGCGCCTTGTCGGGGCGTCCGGGATGTTGGTAGCCATTCACCGTCACCGACGCCCCGACGGCAAACAGATCCTTGACCTTGAGCGCATCGGGCGGCGGCACCTCGACCTGGGTGCCATCGACTAACGCGAAGCCGTCATAGTCGCCCATCGGGTTGATGGTGTATTCCATGATCGTGCCCGTGGTCGTGATTTCGGTTCCGCCGCGCGGGCCGCCGCGGTCGCCCGAACCACCACGCCCCCGGGGATCGGTCTGCTGGGCACCCTGGGGACCGCGCTGGCGCTGCCCGGGCTGGACCTGCTGGGCCTGCGGGGTCTGTGGCGTGGGGCTCTGAGCCATCGCCGAAGTGGCGGCAATGCCGAGGCTGGCGGCGGCAATCGCGCCGACCAGCGCCCCGGCCGCGCCGAGCTTTCCAATCTTCTTGAACGTGTTCATTTTGTCTTCCTCCGAAACTTGTTTTCGCCAAAACGGGATTGTCTCGGCACGTTTAGAAGGTAAGGCAGGGGATTGAAGCTACGCAGGGTCGAATTTGAAGATTGGCTGAAGATGACTTTTCAATATCACATCGCGCCCTTCACCGCGCGGACCAAACCTTGCACGCCGGCTCCTTTCGGTATCTCGCCGATCACCTTCGCGATCTTTCCGTCGCGGATGAACCAGGTGAAGTACTCGGCTGGCAAGTTGACCTTCTTGCCGGTCGGCGGAATCACCGGCACGCCGCGCAGGACGCCCGTGTAATCTATGACACCGGTGTGCGTGCCGGACAGATTGACCTGGAGCTTGACCCAGTCGTCAGTTTCTTCGAGCACGGTCTCGTTGAACCGAAAATCGGGCATGGCCTTGCGGCGCGGGACATGCATCCGCAGCGCGTCCTTCTTTCCGATCTTGACGAACAGGCTGACCGGGAAGGGCGCGGTCCCGGTCATGCTGTAATCATCGGCGATGTACGAGTTAGCTTTGTCCCAATCGCCGGCTTCGACTGCGCGGAGATGGGCGGCCACGATTTGTTTTGCGTTCATGTCGCTCCTTGTGCGTAGGTGGTTTAGAGCGCGAGGGCAACGCCCTTGCGCGAGAAGGTTGGATGCTCGGCCTGGTCGAGCATGAAGTCGGCCAGGTCGGCGCGCGGGGTGTCGTTGCCGTGCGGCAGGGCGAACGCCTCGGCGGTCCGGCAGCGACCGGTCGCCGGGCCGTTGGTGAGCTGGGCGGGCCGGACGATCGTCCAGTCGCGGTCGCTGGCCGTCACGAGCTTCTCCATCTCCATTTGATCGCGATAGATGTAGCCGAAGATGCGCTTGAAGCCGTACTGGAACGCGAAGGGCAGGTTCGGATCGAGATTGGGGTTTGTGCCCCCGGACGTAATGCAGATCAGGCGTTTGACGCTGGCGCGTCCCATCGCGGCCAGGATGGCCCAGGCGCTGTCGGCGTGGATGCTGGTCGCGCCAGGGCTCATCGGCGCGCCGATGGCGGACAGGACGGCATCGGCGCCGCGCACTGCGAGATCCAGGCTGGCTGGGTCGTCGAAGCTCCCCGCCAGAATGGTCAGATTGGGGTGATGCTCGGCGACCGCCTCGGGACGCCGGGCGAGGGCCTGGGCGACGAGGCGCTGACCGGTTTGGCCGGTGGCGCCGAAAACTGTGAGTCTCAAGAGGGTTTCCTTTTGTTGGGCGCGGCCTGAAAACGGGTGACCTCGTCCGTCAGCGCGTTCAAGCCCGCGATGATGGCCCGTTCCCGGGCCGCCGGCAGGCGCGGCAGGTCATCGAGCCAGCGATGGCGTACGGCAATGCACTCCTCGGTCAGCGCGCGGCCACGGGGGGTCAGCGCCACGGTCATGTAGCGCCGGTCTTCGGCCTTTTCGACCCGCGTCACCCACCGCTCGGCCACGAAGTGGTCGATCAGCTGGGTGGCCGCCGGGCGCGACACGCCGAGCATGTCCGCCACATCCCCGACCACGCACGGCCCCTCCTTGTAGAGGCGCATCAGCAGCGAGTAGTGACCGAGCGACAGCCCGCGCGCGCGAAGCAGCCGAAGCAGCTCGCGCATGGCGCGATACATGAACACATCGATCCAATCGTGGAGGGCGCCCGACAACTCAGGAGACATAGCCATGATTCACCGTGCTTATCAGTTAAGATAACTTAATTATATGAGCGATGTGATTTCGCGGTGACGGGAAGATGATGGGCAGATAAGGGGCCGCGCGGTTGCCGCGGGGGCGAACGATCATCCGCCCCTGCGGTTGTCCGTTGACGATGAGCGCTACGCGGCCTGGATGAAGGCCAGCAACCGCGCCCAGGCATCGGCCGAGGCGGACGCGAATTCGGTCGCGCGCCGGTCGAAGAAGCTGTGCGGGGCGCCGGGATAGATCGTAACCGTGTGCTTTATGCCGGCGGTATCAAGTTTGGCGTCCAACTCGTTCACCGCCGCCTCCGGAATGCCAGCGTCGGCGCCGCCGAAGAAGGCCTCGACCGGATAGGCCACCTTGGTCGCGTTGTCGAGCGCGGTCCCCGCCCCGCCGAAGTCGCGGGTCAGGCCGGAATAAAACGGGATCAGCCCGCCGAAGCCGAGCGCGCGGTTCGTCCCGGTCAACAGGGTGAACGTGCCGCCCATGCAGAACCCGACCACAAAGACGCTGACGTCCTTTCCGACGTTCTCGCGCAGCCAGGCCAGCCCAGCCTTGACATCGAGGGTGAAGCTGGCCAGCTTGAGTTGCTGGACATGCGGCATCCACTCGAAGCCCTCATCCCGGCCGGTCAGCCCGGCCGTGCGCCCGAAATAGTCGACGGCGATCGCCGGAATCCCGATTTCGGCGAAGCGGATGGCCAGATCGCAGTAGAACTGGTGCAGGCCGCGGATGTCGGGATAGATCAGCACGGCCTTCTTGGCCGTTGGCGCGCCCTCGGGCAACGCGTAGAAGGCATGAAAGCGATTGCCGTCCGAGGCGGTCAGAACGATCTTCTCGCTGCGGGTCGCGCCGGTTGCGCCGGGCGGAAGGGGTGGGCGGGCATTGTCGTCATAGCACATGGGTTTACCTCCGGGTAAGGCGCGGATGATAGTCCAGATTCAGAAACGGGCCATACTGTAAGAAGGTCCGCGCGATAAGCGCGGACGCGACCGCAAGACCCGCAGACAAAGGGAGGCCCGCGATGTCCGAGGAACAGAACAAGGCGATCGTCAATCGTTTCATTGACGCAGCGAACGCGCGGGACACGGCCCGGCTCTCGGAAACGCTCACCCCGGAACTGGCTCATCGCTGGCGCCAATCGGTCTTGCCCTGGCTGCACGGCACGTTTGGCGGGCACACCATGACGGTTAAGAGCATGATTGCGAGCGGCGATCATGTGGTGGTCCGGATCTCCACGAGCGGGCTGCACACCGGCGAATGGCACGGCATCCCGGCCACCGGCAAGCCGTGGGCCAATGACGGGGTCTACTTCATACGCATCTCGAATGGGCGCATTGTCGAGCTCGAATCGCTCTTCAATGAGCTCGATCATGTAAAGCAGCTCGGCGCCAAGATTGTCCCGGCCGAGGATGACGCATCTGCCCCATAGGCGCGCGGAACACGGATCTAACGGACAAAAAAATAAAAGCCAATCCGCCGCTATCCGTGCGCATCCGTGTTCCAAATTCGCGTGCGATGCATGGGTCAAATCACGCGTGGCCCATCAGCCACGCCTTCAGCGCCACAAAGAACGCCTCCCGTGCCGCCCGCTCCTTCCAGGGCGAGTGACCGCAACGCGCCCACTCCACGTAGTTCAGCGCGCGAATATGCGGCGCGAGGCTCGCATAGATCATCGGGCCCGGGTGCGGGTCATCCGCCCCATGCAGCATGAGCACCGGGACGTCGACTGCGGAAAACGCGGCCGGATAGACGCCCCGGCCTGCAGCCGCAGCATGTCGGCCCAGGTCTCATCGTGGGCGCGCCCGGCCCGCCGTGGACGAGGATCACCACCGGCCCGGCGGCGCCATAGCGGCGAAGGGGGCGGTATACGTTATGCTTCACCGGCCTATTTGGCAGAAGGAGGGGAGAAGGGGAGAAATAATCTTCTTCTCCCTTTCTCCCCTTCTCCTGCCAAAGAAAGATGTGCGTTCAATGAGCGCCGCTCAAATAAGCTGCCGCAGGCGCGGCGGCCAGGCCGCGGTGGCTGATCCGGTTCTTCTCGGCCGGGGGGAGCTCGGCCATCATCCGCGGGCCAGTGCCGACCATGAACACGGGGTCGAAGCCAAACCCGCCCGCGCCGCGCTGGCCGGCGCCGATGCGCCCCTCGCAAGTGCCGGTGAAAGCGCGCTCTTCGCCGTTGGGACTGATGAGAACGATGACGGCCTGAAAGCGGGCGGTCCGGCGCTCGGCAGGCACGCCCTGAAGTTCGGCGAGAAGCGCCGCGCAGCCATCCTGGCCGGGCGCTTGTTTGTGATAGCGGGCGGACAGGATTCCGGGCCGGCCATGCAGGGCGTCCACCTCGAGGCCCGAGTCATCGGCGATCACCCACAATCCCTTATCCCCAGCCGCGGCAGCGAAGGCCCGGGCCTTCAGCAGGGCGTTGCCGAGATAGGTGTCGGCGGTCTCGTCCGGGTCGAGATCGATCCCGACTTCGCGCGGGGTGATCAGGCGCAGTTCTGGGGCAAGCGCGCCAAAGATCTCGCGCAGTTCCGTGTGCTTGTGGGCGTTGTTTGAGGCGATCAGCAGGCTGGGCATGCGCCGATTATCGCTGCTGGGCGCGGGTCGGAAACAAATCGCTGAAACGGTTTGGGGAGGCAATACAACCGCCCGTCCGGGGGCCTGGCATCCGCACCGTCTCAGTTGGGACGGGTGCGCGAGCCAAATGACTTGCCAGAACTTCTTGACGAGCGAACGCTGCGGCGGGATCCGTCGCGCCCAAACAAATCTCGAGCCCTTGGCGGCTGCCTTACAGAAGAACGAAGAACGGGAGCTGCGGAAGACCGAAAATCACGGGCTCTTCGGTTCGCATTCCTTCTTCCTTCTTCTGTTGAGCGCACGCGACAGGTCCCTGGTTTGGCATTGGTTAGCTCGTGGCATCTGCCAAACGGGTTTCAGGAACGTGTGACGATCCACTTAGATGGGCCAGGGGCGGGCGGGACGAACGCAATGACACGGTTTTGGTGTGAATCCGTCCGAAAACCAAAAAAGTTAACCGTTTTAGTTGCGTTCTCACCTGTTTCCAAGTATTGACAACAGCGTCATGGGGTGGATAATGTAACCGGTTTCACCATGAAAGCGGTTACATCACCCTCCACAATTCGAGACGTCGCCAAGCTCGCCGGCGTCAGTGCCGCGACCGTGTCGCGCGTGTTGAACGAGAATAGCCCGGTCCGTACGCCGACCAAGCTGGCCGTCCTGCGGGCGGTCAAGGAACTCGACTTCGAGCCAAATCAGAACGCTCGCCGCCTGTCGCTGGGCAAGACGTTCACCATCGCCGCCATCGTCCCGTTCTTCTACCGGGCCTCGTATGTCGAGCGCCTGCGCGGCCTCGAGTCGGTGCTCTCCCCCAGCCCGTACGACCTGGTCGTCTACAACGTCGAATCGGTCGAGTCGCGCGACCGCTATTTCGCGGAGCTTCTGCGCCCGGATCGGTTCGACGGCATCGTCGTCATTTCGCTCAATCCGGACGACACGGATGCCCGGTCCTTTGTCCGCAGCGGGGTACCCGTTGTCCTCGTCGATGCCGCCCACCCCAAACTCTCATCGGTGCACGAGGACAGCATTCGCGGCGGCTACCTCGCGACGCGTCATCTGATCGAACTGGGGCATCGCCGGATCGCCTTCATCTGCGACGAACTCAACGCGCCGCTCAGCATCATCGGCAGCCACGCCAATCAGAACCGGCTGGATGGCTATCGCAACGCTCTCAGCGAGGCGGGAATCCTCTTCGACCCAGTCCTCTTCCGGGAAGGCCCGCACGCGAAACATCTGGCCCGCTCGCTCGCGCGTGAATTGTTGTCCGAGCCAAACCCGCCGACCGCGATCTTCTCCGTCAGCGATACCCATGCCATGGGTGTGCTCGAAGCGGCCCGCGATCTCGAGCTCAGCGTCCCCGGCGATCTCTCCGTCGTCGGCTATGACGATGTTGAACTGGCCGAGTATCTCGGCCTGACAACCGTCAATCAATCGCTGTTCGAATCGGGCAAGCGCGGCGCGGAAATGCTTCTCGCCCTGCTTGATCCCGCAGCGTCAAACGCCCAGAGCGGCGGCAACAACCCGTCTGTGCCCAAATCTGAAACGGTATCGGTTCAGCTTGTGATTCGCGGCACCACCGGCGCGCCGTCACACGGGAGGTGATGAAGAAACAGCACGAAACGCCGATGTTCGCCCCGGGAGGCAGCGCCATCCCAAATTCGTTTCAGCAGGCCCGCTCAAGACCGTTTTCCAAGAAGGAGAAACATCCGTGAAGATTCATAAACTGCTCGCCCTTGGCATGGCTGCCAGCATGTTGCTGGCCGCGTGCGGCGCCGCAACGCCGACCGTCGCCCCGACGGCAGCACCCAAGCCCACCGAAGCTCCCAAGCCGACCGATGCACCCAAGCCTACAGCGGCTCCGCCCACCGTCGTCCCGGCCACCGCTGCCCCCAAGCCCACTGATGCGCCAAAGCCGGTCGTGAGCGGCCTGGGCGCCGAATACGACCTGGCCTTGACCGGCGCGTACAAGGGCAAGAAGGTCACCGTCGACGGCCCGTTCGCCGGCGAGGACGCCAAGAAGTTCGCCGACACCCTCAAGGACTTCAGCGACAAGTCCGGCATCGTCATCGAATACGTCGGCGGCAAGGAATTCGAGAAAGCCATCAGCGTCAAGGTCGATGGCGGCAACCCGCCCGACATCGCCGACTTCCCCCAGCCCGGTCTGGCCGCCCGCTTTGCCGCCCAGGGCAAAGTCGTCGATCTCAACAAGGTCCTCAGCATGGACTTTGTAAAGAAGAACTACAACAAGAGCTGGCTCGACATGGCCACCATGAAGGGCAAGGACGGCCAGAACATCATGGCCGGCGTGTGGGAGCGGGTCAACGGCAAGTCCCTCGTCTGGTATCCC
>JBKJQK010000197.1:0-3619 GCA_046594095.1 Anaerolineae bacterium
ATTAGCGCGTGTATGAGGAATGAGGCGCCGAGCGCCCATGTCGTGACGACCGCATGCAAGGTCATGGCCGGAACGAGCGACACGCCCAACGGCAGGGGTGGATACCACCCATAGCCCTCCCTGCCAGGCGCGATGGGCGCGTAATCGACGATGTCATGCAGAACGAACCAGGCCAACAGGATGAAGGAGTTCCGGAAACTGGCCTGATTCAGGTATTGGCAGAGCAGCAGGCCCTCAATCGCCATTCCAAGGTGGGTGGCAAACATGAGCACCGAGACGGGATTGAAGTCGCCGGTGCGCGCCCAGTAGAGTGACCAGAAGAGCATCGTCCACGTGCCGTACTTGATGTTGTAGGCGATGGCAAAGCGGTTCAGCAGATCGTTGGGTTTGCGGCGATGGAGCTGGATCAGGGCGAGTCCAAATAAAAGGGTGGAGAGCGGGGAGTCTGGGATAAAGGGATAGGCCCACAGCGGCGGATTGTTGGCCCGGATAAAGTCGCCGTACCAGAAGACCGTGCCGATGACGAATCCGCCGATGTTCAATGCCGCCAAACCATACATCAACAGGGGCATGGAGATGATCAGGTCGCTGCGCGCGCGAATGGCGCCTCTTGCTGCGTTCATATGGCGTTCCTGGTCTGAGGCGCCGGGGCCGGTTCCATCATGAGTGTCGAAGCTTTGGAAAGACGCAATGCCTGAATGACCAGCGGAGTGAACAGGGCCGCGAACTCACTGTCTCCGCCCCAAGTCATGAGCGTGACGACCGAACTCTCGCCTCTGCCCAGAATCGCAATGGTCGCCGTGCCTGTTTGTTTCGGGCGAAGCTGGACGATGATCACCGCATACCGGCAGGCGCACGTGTTTGGCCGGCATTCAAGCGACGCGCCGGGCGGGCCGCAACTGGTTCCGGGCGCGGCCAGAGACAGATCAAAACTTCGGCGGGTGAGAAATCCGCTTTGAGCAAGCGCCGCCTCGAGCGCCCCGGCAAAGCGCTCGCATCCGACGTTGACACGAACCGTCTCCATGCCAGCACAGTAACGTGAACCGATCTCGATTTGCATGCGCCATCCTGCTCTCTGACGGCAGGCATTGTTGCGTATGCGCCGGCGCATAGGCATTATTGCGGGGGCGGCCTTACGCCATTTTGCGCTTTGCGCACGAAAGTCAATCAACCGTCTCTGTGCCGGGTCGTGCCGCTCACGCGGGCGGACGGTACGCCTTCACGAGCGGCGTTTTGCCTGCGCCCGTCTTGGGTATGGCGTCCACCCGTCGGATCGTCAAGCGCGGAACGATCGCCCCGTGGGCAACCAGCGCCCGAGAGAGCGATGCCTGGAGCGCCGAATCAGCAAAAGTGTCGCGCGCGCCGCTCAACAAGACGGTCAGGCCATCGTCGACTTCCTGGATCACTTGCCAGCCGCTCACTGGAAGGACATCCATAATCTCGCTGAAAACCAACGGCTCGATAGCCGTCCGACCGTCGTTGAGAGCGGGCAGCGACAACGTATCCTCGACACGCCCTCGAATGTCATCGATCGCGTCGAAGGGCAGGCCACACGAGCAGACCTCGGAAGACAGCCGAACGCTGTCTCTCAGCTCATACCGGATGAGGGGTTGGGTCCGGCCAAACAGGCGAGTGACCAGGATTTTTGCGGCGTATTCCCCGCGCGGGACAGCCCGATACTGCTCGTCCACCAATTCGACGATCAGCAGGTCCTCAAACAAATGCATGCGCCGGCAGCCGCGGTGCTCCGCGGCGATGTCGGCGGTCTCCGTGGCGCCGTACTGGTTGAATGGCTCATTACCCCAGACCTTCTTCGCCAGGCGGCGCGTCTCGTCCGTTAAGACTTCCGAACTGACGAAGACCTGCTCTGGCGCGATGCTTAAGCGACCGGCAAGCTGTTCCGCCGCCAAGATGCGCGCCATCGAGGCATACGCGACAAGTTGATGCGGCCGAAACGCGTTCAACTTTGCCACAATGTCCTCGATCGGATCGCTGGCGGGAAGGCGGATGGACGGCGTCCACCACGTCCGCGCCGCGGCGCTCACCTGGGCGGACATATGCAACGGGCTGTCGGAGGCGACGGTCGCCATCCGGCGCCGCCGAAGCAAATTTACGGGCGCGCCGGCCCATGCCTGACCGCGCGCGAAGGACGCAATCACGGTCAACCATTCCGGCGCGCTGAAGAGGAAGAAGCCCGGTTGGCCGGTGCTCCCGGAAGTGGCCGTCACCCGGTAGCGGCCCAGGAACGGCCTCGCACCGGCTGTGCCGGCAACGTATTCGCGCACGGCTTCCAGGCGGATGTTGCGCTCGGTCACGAGGTCATCAAAGCGCGCCATAACCGTAGCCTTGGTGAGGACGGGTAATTCGCTCAACGGCCGGTCCATCAGGCCGCGATGAAACTCGCGATAGAAGGGGGATCGGGCATAGACATACTCGCGCAGGCTTTGCAGCGCCTCAGCCTGGTAGGCCTCAAGGCGCGGGCGGGCCCAGCGCTCATGCGCGCGAAGGAATCTGATTTGTCTCAGCACACCGAACAGTGTTCGCAGATCCATGCCGTCCTCCAACCAAATTCTGTGCGGTCATTTCGTCCGGGCCCGACCTGGCCGCCATACTTGGGCAGCCTGCCTACGGATGTACGCGGGTCAATATAGAGTCTGCCGGGTTCCCAGGCCAGCGCCTACTTGCGGGTTGGGGCGCGAGCCATTCTGCCTACGCATCAATGGGCATTTTGGCGCTGGGCCCATTCACGCTCGATGATTATGCTTTCAGCAGAACGTTGGGGAAACGATTGACATGAAAGTCAGACAAATACGAATGTTATGGCCCATTGGAGCTGGTTTGGCGGGAGCCGGTCTCCTGACGATCGTGTACTTCGCGATCGTATCTCTGGCCGAGAGTCCCCAGCACGCCCTGGCGTTGTTCTGGGATGACCGCTTCATCGTCACCCCCATCATCGTGGGCTTTGGCGTGCAGGTTGCGCTGTACACCTGTCTGAAGATGCGCTTGTTTATGCCCGTTGCCACCACAGGACCGAGCGGACCCCTGGTGGGAGCCGGCGGCGCAACCTCCACTCTCGCCATGGTGGCCTGTTGCGCCCATCACGTTGCGGACGTGCTGCCCATTCTGGGCCTGACGGTCGCCGCAACGTTTCTGGCGCAATATCGCACTGCCTTCATGATCGTGGGCCTGGTCACCACCCTCCTCGGGATCCTTGTCATGCTCGCCATCCTATTCAGGGAGCGCAAGCGGGGGATCCGGAGATTAGCGCTTTCACTGGAGACGCAATGAAAACCAAGAAGTTGTTTACCATCCTGCTGGCCGCCCTGACCCTGAGCGCTTGCGCGCCAGGGACGGCGTCGGCGCCGGCCCAAACCGCCGGTCCCGCCGAAGCGCCCGCGCAAGCAAGTCCGCAAGCGGCTGCCGCGCCGGTCATCGCGCCAACCGAGACCGCTCAGGTTCGGCCAGGCGCGCCCAACCCCGGCGATTTGGTCCGAACCGATGGGCAGGGCGCCGTGCAATTCAAGGTCACCCCGCTCAATCTGGCGAAGCCGAACGAAACGCTCGATTTCGAGATCGACATGAATACCCATTCGGTGGATCTGGGAATGAACGTGGCCAA
>JBKJQK010000260.1:0-8422 GCA_046594095.1 Anaerolineae bacterium
AAATCTGATTCCGGGACTCGCCTACTTCGGGGATTGGTTGAGCGTCGATGAGCAAACGGCGCTCCTGGCGCACCTCGACAGCCAGACCTGGGAGCGCCGGGATGGCCGCCGGACGCAGGAGCACCTGCTCGGGCTGCGCGCGACGTCGGCTCGCCTGGCCGAGCTGGGAAAGCGGGTCGCGGCAGCCGGTCTGCTGGCCCGAACCCCAGCGCAGGTCGAAGTCGTTGAGTACCGGCTCGGCGACGGCGATCCGGAGCCGGCGCCCGACGCGGGTCGCGCGGGCTGCTGGGCGACGCTCAGCCTCGGTTCACCGTGCGTGATGATTTGCGAGCACACTGGCCGCCGCCTGACGGTTCCCCTGCTCCTTGGACCGGGCAGCCTGTTCGCGCCCCGGCCCGACGCGTGCTCAGCCTGGCGGCTGACGATCCCCAGTCGCAAGATGGATCAGTTTGAGGGACGCCGCTTTGCGCGCGGGCGCCGGCTGGCCCTCCGCTTCGGTGCCAATCCCACACGACACTAAAGCCCAGCGTCACGCGCCTCTCAGGTGAATCGGTGAGGATGCACGATAATTCGTATTTCAACCTCCATGAAACAGAATACGCTTCTCGTCATCCTGATCGGTTTTCTCGTGGCCTGTTTGTGCCTAAGCTGCGTTGGCGGCGGGGGCGCACTTGCCTACCTGCTCGCCCAGAATTCGGACACCCTCAGCGCCACCGGTGAGGCCACCTTCCCGACCCCGGATAGTGGGCGCCCAACCGCGGTCCACCCAACCGCCGCGCGTCCCGCGGGGACGCCTTCGCCGACGCCGCGCGCCCTCGACCGGACCCCCGCCCCGCCTCAAGGCAGCGCCGGTGATGCGGCCTCCCTCGAAGCCGCGGTGAACACGGCCCTTCCGCCCGAAGACCTCCCGAGCATCGCGGTTCGATTCAAGGGCGTGGACCCCGCCCAGACGACCTTCTCCTGCCCAACCGAGTCAAAAGGCTATGAAGTTGGGGCAACCCGGTCCTTCACCCTGAGCAATCAGGACAACAATACCCAATTTGGGATCAAGGCCGAGCTGCGCTACAAGACGCCTAACGTGTACATGTGGGTCCAGTCTGGTTCCAGCCAGGTCAAGATCGACGACGCCAAGCTGCGCAAGGCGGCCGATACATTTGATCAGAAGATCATCCCCACCAACCGGAGCTTCTTTGGCAGCGAAGCCAGCCCGGGCGTGGACTGCGACCGGCACCTCTACATCGTGCATGCGGCCGGAATCGGCAAGACGGTGGGCGGTTACTTCTCCTCGCCCGATGGGTATACCCGGGCGGTGCGAAGTGACTCGAATGAAGCTGAGATGTTTGTCGTCCACGCTGCCCCGGGTTACAACGGCGCAAATCCGGGGAGTGACACCTATATGAGCACACTCGCTCATGAATTTCAGCACATGATCAGCCACAATCAGACCCACGGCCCATCGCTGTGGCTGGAAGAGGGCGCCGCCCAGTTTGCCGAGCGGCTGAACGGTTATCCCGAAATCGAAACGGTGTTCGAGTTCGCGAGCAAACCGGACACCCAGCTCAACACCTGGTCCGAGAGCAGCGCGGGCGAAAACAGCGCCCACTATGGCGGCGGATACCTGTTCTGGTCATTCATGTATGACCGGCTTGGGCCCGAGGTCACCCAGAAGCTGGCCCGCACGCGCGAGCGCAGCCCGCAGTCATTCATGAAAGTGATCGGCGAAAACGGGGTGGTCAACCCGGACACGAACAAGCCCTACACCTTCGCCGAGTTCTTCGCCGACTTCGCGGCCGCGAACTATCTAGGCAAAGGCAAGGCCGATGGGGGGACGCGTTTCTCTTACAAGACCATCGATGTGCCGCCCATGACGACCCAGAGCAGCCTGCAGCGGGCGGATTATCCCTACGATGAGTCCGATCAGGTGAGCCAGTTCGGCACACACTACATCGAATTGAACGGTGATGCCCCGATCACAATCAACTTCGATGGCTCAAACACAGTGCCGCTGATTCCAACAGGCGACCCGGACGGCATGTTCTGGTATTCCAATCGGGCGGATCAGAGCAACCCGCGCCTGACCCGATCCGTGGACCTGACCAAGGTACTCAAGGCCACGCTGAAATACCGGGCCTGGTATCGGATGGAAACGGACTGGGACTACGCCTACGTCAGTGTTTCGTCGGACAATGGTGTTACCTGGAAAATCCTGAAGACGCCTTCATGCGTGACGACCAACCCATCTGGCGCAAATCTGGGATGCGGCTACACCGGCCCATCCGGAACAAGCAAAGATCCCAAGTGGATCAATGAGACCGTCGATCTCAGCGCCTTCGCCGGAAAGAAAGTCCTAATTCGGTTTGAGCTGGTCACCGACGCCGGCGTCAACCGGGATGGGCTCGCCATCGACAACATCGAAATTCCAGAACTCGGCATCAAGGATGATTCCAGCCAGGCGGGCGATTGGCAGGCCGAGGGCTTTATCCGCGTCACCAACATCGTCCCCCAGAGCTGGCAGGTCCAGTTGATCGTGTCCAACACCGACGGCAGCATGAGCGTGAAGCGCATGCCACTGTCCGGAAACGCCGGAAGCCTGAGCCTTGATCTGGGCCGGGCCGGCAAGGCGCGCAAGGGCGTGCTGGCCATTTCCGCCACAACCCTCGTCACGACCGAGCCAGGCAGCTACCGCATCAGCATCAAATAATCATGAATCTCAACTTTGACTTTATCGGGACAATCGGCATCGGCGCCTTCCTTGCCCTCGGGGCCTACATCCTCTTCGTTTACACCCAGCGCTCACGCGGCATCAACGCGAAATACTCCGCGACGCTGATTGGACTGCTCCTGCTCGTCGGCATCGGGCTGAATGTGCTGTCGACCGGTCTCGTCTTCGTCCAACCCACCGAGCGAGCCATCGTCCTGAGCCCGCTCAGCCCAACCGGTTATCGCGGCGACGCGCTTAAGCCGGGTCTGCAGTTCATCTTCCCTTTCATCGAGCGCATTGAACGGGTGTCCATCGCCCAGTCTGCCTACACCATGTCGCGCACATCGGGCGAGGGTCAGGTCAAGGGCGATGACTCGGTGACCGCGCGCACCTCGGACGGCCAGGAGGTCTTTGTCGACGCCACCGTGCAGTATCAAGTCGATGAGGACAAGGTCACGGTCTTGTACATCAAGTGGCAGAAACGCTATCAGGACGACTTTGTGCGTCCCCAGGCGCGCAGCATCGTCTACAACATCATCTCGCAATACAAAGTGGAAGAGGTTTACAGCTCAAAGCGCCTTGAGTTGCAGGCCCGGATCGCGGATGAGCTGCGGACGCAATTCGGCAAGGACGGTATCCGACTGACCGCCCTGCTGTTGCGCAACGTCGCTTTTTCGCCCGAGTATGCCAAGAGCGTCGAGGACAAGCAGATCGCCCAGCAGAACGCGGAGCGGGCCAAGTTCCTGGTGCAGTCGGAAGAGCAGGAGGCCTCGCGGGTGCGCGTGAAGGCCCAGGGAGAAGCCGATGCCGCCATTACCCGGGCCAAGGGCGATGCCGAGTCACAGGTGTTGCGGGCGAGGGCTGAAGCTCAGTCGCTCTCGCTCGTGTCTGAGGCACTGAAGGACAACCCCAGCCTCTTGACCTTCCGCTACATCGAGAAACTCGCCCCAACAATTCACACGATTCTGTTGCCATCAGGCCAGAACTTCATCCTCGATCCAAAATCGCTGATCGGGCCGGTGGTCCCGGCGGCGACGCCGAAGCCATAGCGGGTAGCGCAACGCGGTAAGCGCCGATCCCAGAGCGTCGCAGATTGTCGCGACGCCCTGGGACCGATTTAGGCCGGCGTTTCACCGCGCAGATCGCGCAGCTGCTTCTCGAGCTCTGCCTGTTTGGCCTTGGCCGCGCGCTTGCCCTCGTCGACGATCGTGGAAAATTCACGCCGAAGCGCCTCCCGCACGTCCTTGCCCGAAACCGGGGTGAACATGACCACCGCGGCAACACCCAAAATGCTGCCGACCAGCGAACCGGCCAAAAAACTGATAAATCGTCCCATGTTTCCTCCTTTGCGATCCTCATTGTAAGGAGCGACGACCGCCTTGATGTCGGTACAATCGCTTCCTGATCATGTCCATCATAAACCGAGTCAACCTCCTTTCGGCCCGCCAACGCGCTTCAGGTCTGGATTACGTCGCCCTTGTCCCAGGCCCGAACATGCTCTATTTCACTGGAGCCCCGATGACGCACATCAGCGAGCGGCCCACCGTTGCGCTGCTTCCGGCGAAGGCCGGCACAAAGCCGATCGTTGTGCTGCCCGCCTTTGAGGCCGGCAAGTTTCTGGCCGGGAGCGAACTCGCCTGGGAAGCGCGCACGTATCCGGACGGAGTCAACTATCAGGCTGAATTCACCGCCGCCCTCGCCGACCTCAACACGCCGGGTCGCCCGCTCCGGATCGGGGTAGAGCCAACCGGGATGCGCTTTCTTGAGATCAGCCTGCTGAATGGCGCGCTCCCCGGCGTCCGCCTCGAGTCTGCCGCTGATAACATCGATGGCCTGCGGGTGATCAAGGATGCGGCTGAAGTCAACGCGATGCGCCGCGCCATTGAACTCACCGAGAAGGTTCTGTCCGAATGCCTTGAGGAGATTCGGCCCGGGATGACCGAGCGCCAGATTGGCGGCATGCTCAATGAGCGCGCGTCGCGGACGGGCGCCCGGGCCGGTTTCGCCGCGCTGATCCAGACCGGTTTGAGTGCCGCCTACCCCCATGGCGAAGCGGGTGACCGCGTGCTCAAGCAGGGCGAAATGCTGCTGATGGACTTCGGGTTCTACGTCGGGGATTACCCGTCCGATATCACCCGCACGGTGGCGATAGGCGAGCCAACGGCCGAAATGCGGAAAATCTACGCTGTCGTCCAGGCCGCCAACGCGGCCGGCCGGGCAGCCGTCCGCCCCGGCGCGCGCTGCGAAGACGTCGATGCCGCCACCCGGGCAGTCGTTGAGGCGGCCGGCTACGGCAAATACTTCAACCATCGCGCCGGGCATGGACTGGGTTTGGAAATCCATGAGCCGCCCTACATTGTCAGTGGAAACAAACAAATCCTGGAGCCGGGGATGGTCTTTACGATTGAGCCGGGCATCTATATCGAGGGGCTGGGCGGCGTCCGGATCGAGGACAATGTGGTTGTGACCGCAACCGGTGGCGAAAGTCTGACAACGTTCACCCGAGACCTGTTGGTGTTGAACAATGACTGAAATCGCCCCCCCGCCCACGCATGACCTGCTGGTCATCTGGGCGTGGGAATTTGACGCGGACTATGTCGCGCTGCTCGAGACGGCCTGCGCGGCGCGCGGTTTGACCGTCCGCGTGATGGGTCCGGATGAATTCAAGGGACTGGCCGCCATGCTCGAGGGTGGGACGCTCAGACCACAGGCGGTCATTGACCGGGTCTGGGATTGGGGCGATGAGTATGCCGCCCATGTGCCGGCGGTAGAGGAGGCCGTGCCGCTCAAGCTCAACCCCTACCCCCTGGTCAGGCGGGCGTGGCACAAACCCACCATGCACTATGAGCTGATCGCGCGCGGATTGCGCGCGCCGCTCATGCTGATCCTGCCGTCAGCCCTGGCGGATCCCGCCCTCGCGTCGTTCGACACCGCCGAACTCGCCCGGCTCGGGCCGACGTACTCCGTGAAGGGCGCGCGCAGCGGCGGCAGCGGTGTGCTCAAGGGCGTGTCGCGCTGGCCCGATGTCCTGCGATTGCGCAAAGACTGGCCCGAGGATGAGACGCTTTTACAGACATGGGTCGAGCCAGCGCACATGGGCGCCAGGCGGGCCTGGTTTCGTGTTTTTTACGCGTGCGGGCGCGCCTTTCCGTGCTGGGCTGATGACCAGACCCACCGCCAGGCGCCCGTGACAGCCGCCGAAGAGGCGCGATTCGGGCTGGGCCGTCTGCGCGCAATCACCCAGCAAATTGCGGGGGTGTGCGGGCTGAACGTCTTTTCGACCGAGATCGCCCGCGACGATCACGGAATCTGGCAGGTCGTCGACTATGTCAACGAGCCGTGCGACTTCCGGCTCCAATCCCGGGTCGTCAACGGCGTGCCCGACGAAATCGTGGCCGAGATCACCCGAAGTATCGCCAGCTGGCTGGCCCGCCGGACGCGCTAGCCCGGTGCTCGCGCCGGGACGCGTTCCTCTCTCAAAAACAAGACGGCGCCGGCCGCGATCAACGCGCCCGCGCTGAGCGTCAGCAGCACCGGGATATATGTATCGGTGAGCGTAACAAGCGCGCCCACCGCGATCGGCGCGGCCGCCCGGGCCAGCGTCACGACCAGCGACAGCGCCCCATTCACCCGCCCATAGGCGCTCGTCCCGAAGTACTCGGCGACGAGCGACGCCCGCAAGGGCGTAAGCGCGCCATGGCCCATCCCGTAGAGCACAACGTAAACTGCCAGACCAACGAGCGGCGTCATGCCAATGAGGGCCAGGATCGCAATCGCCGTAAACGCGCACATCAGGGCGGTCACCCGTTTTCGGGAGACTCGGCCGGCCAGCGGGGCAAACGTCAGGCGCCCGGCAACTTGCAGCGCGCCTACCGCCCCTGCTGCGGCCGCGGCCACCGAAGCAGATACGCCCCGCGAGATCTCGTACGAAATCAAATGGACGCTCATCGCCGACGACAACAGGCTGGTCAGCCCGAAGGCGATGGCCAGAAGCGCAAATGCGCGATCGCCCACCACACCTTCCACGTCGCGGGTGCGCACGCCAGCGTGCGCGTCCGGCGCGCGCGGGCCGGATTCCCCATCGACGATCTGCCCAACATCCTCGGGCCGCCGGCGGAGCAGCAGGGCATGCGGAAGAATAGTGCACAACGCAAGAATACCCGCAATAACCCCCAGCCCGGCCCGCCAGCCGAAGGCGCCGGCCAGCATATCCGTCAGCGGGATGAAGGCCGTGCTCGCCAGACCGCCCCAGAAGGTGACCAGGGTCAAAGCCCGGTCGCGGCCGCGCTTGAACCAGCGCGCAATGACCCAGAAAGCAGGGTCATACAGAACCATCGCCATGATCACACCGATACAGGTCCACACCGCATACAGGGCTGCCAGCGAGGTGACCTGCGACCACGCGACGACGAGCAGGGCCGCGGCCACTGAGCCGGCTGTCATCATCCAGCGCGGGCCGTGGCGGACAAGCCACTGCCCGTCTGGCACGGCCGCGATACCACTTGCCAGCATCGCCGCGGAGAATGCCCCGGTGATCTCTGCCGTCGACCATCCCATCTCGGCCCGCATGCGGGGCATGACCACGCTGAACGCGTAATACAGAACACCCCATGAAACAAGCTGGGTCGGGCCGAGCATCCAGGCCATCACCCAGCCATAGAAGACGCGCGGACGAGCGGGCGCGGGAGTCATTGGAAAGCAATTGTAGGGGAGGAAGAGGCGGATAATTGGCGCTATTCTGCGACGTGGAGCGCCCTAAACATGACCCAATCATCGCCTGCCCTGACGCCTGTGACGGACACCAACCGCGCTGCCTTGCTTGACCAGGCGCGGGGCGTGTCGCGCTGGGACATCATCATCATTGGCGGCGGCGCGACCGGCCTCGGGGCCGCCGTCGACGCCGCTGCCCGCGGCTATCGCACCCTCCTGATCGAGAAACACGACTTCGCAAAGGGCACCTCGAGCCGGGCCACCAAGCTCGCCCACGGAGGCGTGCGCTACCTGGCCCAGGGGAACATCTCGCTCGTCTTTGACGCCCTGCATGAGCGCGGACGGATGTTCCGCAACGCCCCCCACCTTGCCCATCCCCTTCCGCTGGTCGTGCCGGCATACACCTGGTGGTCTCAACCGTTCTACGGCGCCGGCATGCTGGTTTACAGCGTGCTGGCCGGCCGGCTCGGGGTCGGGTTTTCAAAGATTATCGGCCGCGGCGAAGCGCTCAGGCTGGCGCCCTCACTGAACCCGGATGGATTGCGCGGCGGGGTTACGTATTGGGATGGACAGTTTGACGACACTCGTTTCGCGGTGACGCTCCTGCGGACGCTCAACAACCTGGGCGGGGTAGGCCTGAACTACATCAGTGTTGATGGCCTTATCAAAGAGAATGGCAAGGTCGTCGGCGTGCGCGCCCGCGACACGGAGACAGACGCCGAGTTCACCGCCCGGGCCACAGTCGTCATCAACGCCACGGGCGTATGGGTCGATGATGTGCGCCAGATGGATGAGCCGGCCGCAAGCAGCATGGTCGCGCCCAGCCAGGGCATCCACTTCGTCCTTGATAAATCCTATTTGCCGGGCGACCACGCGATCATGATCCCGAGAACCGACGACGGGCGGGTCCTGTTTGCGCTGCCGTGGCGCGGAAGCGTCGTGGTGGGGACGACCGATACGCCAGTCAAGAATCGCGATCTCGATCCCCTGCCTCTCGAGGACGAAATTGAT
>JBKJQK010000289.1:0-5039 GCA_046594095.1 Anaerolineae bacterium
GCGATTCCACTAAACACTCCGGTCGGCGGGGTTGTCGCGGTCGCGATCGTGCCGACCACCAGGGTCGATATTGAGGTGACGACCGAGAAGCCCATCCCATCGAGGGCCAGCACGCGCCCGCGCAGGAAGTCGGGGGTCTCGCGCTGGACGTAGATCCGGCTGAACGCCCACACACTCCCGCCGCCGGCGTGGGCGATCACCAGGCCAAGCGCGCCCACAAGCGGGTTGAGCGACGACGCAAAGATGACATACCCGGTCACGCAGAACACCAGGGTTAGCCCGAGCACCCGGACAAAATCGCCGATCTTCTTTGGCGCGAACAGGCTGGTGAACACGAGCGGCCCAACGAAGGCGCCCAAACCACGCCCGGCGTACAGCCAGGATGTCCCGATGTCGCCCACGCCATACACGTTGAAGGCGTACACGCTGTACAGCCCAATCCCGCCCAGGGTCAGCGCCCAGATGGGCTTGGCCAGTGAGATCATCAGGACCCGCGGGTGATTCAACAGAAACCGCCAGCCATCGGTCAGTACCCGCAACGCGCTCGCGCCCGAGACCGCGGTTCGCCCGTCGGAGGCGCTGAACCGGCCAGTGATGCGGGACAAAAAGAAAGCCGACCACAGAAACGACAGGGCGTTGATGATGAAGGCGGCATCTCGCCCGAAAACCTGAGCGACGATCCCGCCCAGGGCCGCGCCAACGAACACGCCACTTGCCCAGGTCGACTGCTGGAGCGCGTTGGCGGTCAGCAATTCGCCAGGCCGGCATAAATTGGGCAGAGATGCGGCGGTCGCCGGGTCAAAGAAGGCGCTGCCGATGCTGAGCAGCATGGTGCCGGCGTAGGCGATCCAAACCCATTCGGGCGCGCGGATGAGCATGAAACTGAGCGCGATCAGCGCCCGGGCTAGGTCTGCGATGATCATCACCCGTTTGCGGTCGAACCGGTCGGCGATATACCCGCCGATGAAGACGCTCGTCAGCGCCGACGGAAGCAACTGAAAGACGACCGTCAGGCTCGCGCTGACCGGGCTGTTGGTGAGATTGACGATGAGGCCGAGCAGGGCGACGCTGTTGAACCAATCGCCGAGCTGCGACACAGACTGGGCCAGCCACAGGTTGCGGACGTTGGGGTTGCCGCGAAGCAGGGCGATGTAGCCGGGAAGGCCGCGCGGGAGTGACGAGACGGCATTTTGCACGCGCGAAGTATACGAGGGCTGGCCGCATCACCGTTACAATCTATCCCGCATGCGCCCGCTTCCGATCATCACCCTCGTCACCGCGATTGCGCTGGCTGGCTGCGTCAAGACCGGCGCGGCGGGCGGCATCATTCCCACCCCCTCGCCGGCGCCGAGCCCGGTGGCCCCGTCCGCGCGGCTCGTCACGGCCGGGTTGCCCGTTCTCGATAGCGTTCCCGAGCGCCCGCTCTATACCCTCAATGTCACCCTCGACTACAAGAACAGTGTCCTCGTCACCCAGCAGCGAATCGAGTTCAAGAATCCGACCGGGGCCGACGCGAAAGAACTTCGCTTCAACATCCCGCCCGCGCGGCGGGGCCAATTTGATCTGCGCGATGTGCGAATCTTTGGCGAATCGAAGCCGCTCACGTGGACGCTGACCCTGAGCAACACGGCCCTGATCGTGACGCTGCCGGCCGCCCTGGGCGCTCGCGATGCGATCGCGATTGCAATGGAGTTCACTGTCAAAATCCCCTTGCAGGAGCAGATCGTCGGGATCGGTGGCGATGACAGTTCGCGTGGACCGCTCAGCCTGACCGCCGGACACTGGTACGTCATGCTGGCTCCGTTTCGCGAGGGCGCGGGATGGGACACCCCGGAGTATGTGTCCATCGGCGACCCGTACACGGGCGAACTGGCCGACTATGCGGCCAACATTCTCGCGCCGGAAGGTGTCATCATCGCGGGCGCGGGAGACGAAACGCGCGAGGGACGGCTGTGGCGCTATCGCCTGCCCGCGGCCCGCGTATTCGCCTTTGCCGCAAGCGACAGCTTCAAGGTCGATCAATCCAGCGTAGCGGGGGTCAACTACACCCTCTACACGTATGCGCCGCATCAGAAATACGCCGAAGACGTGCTGATCACCGCCGAGCGGGCCGTCAAACTGTACTCTGAGTTGTATGGCCCCTATCCCTATAAAACCCTGCGCCTGGTTGAAACGGGCCGCGCTCAGGGCCAGGAGTACAGCGCGTTGGTTGGGATTGGGCAGGCCCTGTTTCAGGGCTACTCGGGCAGCGGGTCGCGCCACGATTTGGTTGCGACCACCGCCCATGAAGTCTCGCATCAGTGGTGGTTTCAGACCGTTGGAAATGACCAGATCCGGCAGCCCTGGATGGACGAGTCGTTCGCCCGCATGTCCGAATATCGCTTCTACCAGCGCTACTACCCGGCCGACGCCGAGTGGTGGATGAAGTATTTCATCACCTACTCCGACGTCAAGGGAAGCATCGACCAGCCGATCTACGCCTTCAAGGATTCGCGGTCGTATATCGACGCCGTCTACCGGCGCGGGTTCATGTTCCTCAGCGACGTCCGGCGCCAGATGGGTGACCCGGCCTTTGACGCGGCCATGAAGGACTACTTCGCCAAAACTCAGAATCGCTCGGCGACTCCGGAGGCGTTCTTCGACGCGCTTGCGGCCCGGACGGCCCAGGATCTCTCGCCCCTGGTCAAGGCCTACTTCGCGGCGCCACCGGCCTTGCCGTGCAAGATCACCAACAACGCCATCGGCTGCCGCAGATAACGCCGAAAGAGACAAAGAGGGGCTTCGCGCACGCGCGAAGCCCCTCTTTGTCTCTTTCGGTCAGGCGATGACGGCGATCACCATCGGCTTGCGGCGGGTCTCGGTCGAGATCGCGCGCTGCACAATATCGACCGTTTTGTCGCGAATCGTAGTCGCGGCGGTGCCGGCGTTGATGTTGGCCAGGCCGTCGGCGGCCACCTGGGCGATCCGGTCGATCAGCTCCTTTGAGTCGTTGGCGAACACAAATCCGCGGGTGATCAGCTCGGGTTTGCCGAGCAATCCGCCCTGGTCATTCCGGCGCACCAGAACGATGACGAAACCGTCGCGCGAGAGGCTTGCCCGCTCGCTCAGAACAGCCGGCCCAATCTCGCCGACGGTGTTGCCGTCGACGTAGATGTAACCGCCCGGGAGGCGCTCACCCTGGCGGGCCACGCCATCGGTGAACTCAATCGGGGTGCCATTCTCGCCAATGAAGATATTCTCGGCGGGGATGCCCACATCCAGGGCCAGCCGCTTGTGGGCGTGCAGCATGCGCAGTTCGCCGTGGACCGGGATGAAGTACTTCGGCTTCACCAGGCTCATCAGCAGCTTTTGCTCTTCCTGGCAGGCGTGACCCGACACATGGACTTTGGAGTGAGTGGTCGTGACGACGTTGGCGCCCTTCTGGAAAAGCCGGTTGATGATCCGGTGAACGTACTCTTCGTTGCCCGGGATGGGGTGGGCAGACAAAACAAACGTGTCGCCGGGTTGAGCCGTAATCTGCGGGTGCTTGCCTGTCGCGATCCGACCGAGCACGGCGCCGGGCTCGCCCTGGGTGCCCGTCGCCATAAAGGCGACCTCGTGGGGCGGCATCTTCAACGCGTCCTCGAGTTTGACAATCAGACCCTCGGGCGCCTTGAGATAGCCCATTTTCTGGGCCAGACGGACATTGTCCGTCATGCTTGCGCCCGCGACGGCCAGCTTGCGGCCATAGATCTCGCACACATTGATGACTTGCTGCACGCGCGAAATCAGCGACGCAAAGGTGGCCACGAAGATGCGGCCCGGCGCATCGCGGAAGACGTGCTCAAGGGCCGGTTCGATCTCGCGTTCGCTCGGGGTAATGCCGGGCACCTCGGCGTTGGTGCTGTCCGAGAACAGCGCCAGTACGCCGCGCGACGAGAACTCGGCCAGTTTGCCAAAGTCGCTCGTCTCGCCGTCGACGGGCGAGTGGTCGAACTTGAAGTCGCCGCTGAAGACCACCAGACCGGCGGGGGTTGTGATCCCAATGCCGCAGTTGTCCGGGATGCTGTGGCACATCCGGAACATTTCGACTTTGAACGGGCCGACGGTGAAGGTGGCGTCGGTAGCCACACTCGTGACGCTGGTCCTGTCCATCAGCTTCGCTTCGCGCAGCTTGTTTTCGATCAGGCCCTTGGTCAGGGGCGTGGCGAAGATCGGCACGCCGGGAAAATCCCGCGCCACGTATTCGATTGCGCCAATATGATCCTCGTGGCCGTGGGAGATGACGATGCCGCGCACTTCGTCCCGCCGATCGGCCAGGAATCCGTAATCCGGAATGACCGAGTCAATCCCATACATTTCCGATTCAGGGAACATGATCCCCGCGTCGACGAGCAATACGTTCTTGCCATACTCGAAGGCCATCATGTTCTTGCCGACCTCTCCGAGTCCGCCAATCGGCGTCCATTTAATTGTTTGCGATGCCATAACTCTTTCTATCTCTGTTAACTCCGTAACGAATAATAATCGCCGTCGTAGGGGAGGGGCCCTGGTACCGGGTAAGTCGAACCAGTCAGCACAAACCAAAACGAGGTGTTCAGCGGGGCAGAACACCTGAAATGACCACGCGCACGGGGACCGTAACCAATGACGAATCGATTCAAAACCAAAACTTACGGAATCATTCTACCAGATACGCTCCTTTAAACTTTCGCCGCTGCCGGATCAGCAGCAGGAGCGCTCCGGCCATGGCCCCGGCAAAGCCGACGCCAAACAGAATCGGACCCGTGGACCCGTCCGGGATTGGCTGGCCGCACAGGGCGTACCACAGGAGTTCGGGAACCCGGATCAGGGCCTGGACGTCGCGGGCATAAAGCGCGCCAAACAGCGTGAGCGTCAATCCGAAACTCAGGATCGTGAGTCCGATCAGATTCAGCAGGTAGCTCTGCTGGGAAGCCCGCTTCAGGTGTGGATCTGGCCCCATCTACTTCTGCTTGAGGTCCTTTTCCATGTAGGCCATCATGTCTGCCATTTGCTGGGCGGTGAGGGCCTGGCCGAAG
>JBKJQK010000533.1:0-2850 GCA_046594095.1 Anaerolineae bacterium
ATGCACTGGAGCAGGATACCGCCGGCTTCCTTCTCGCGATCGACGACGAGGACGCGCTCTGCCCCGGCCGTGCGCGCGCCGAGCGCGGCGCCCAGGCCGGCCGGCCCGCCGCCGGCAATGACCACGTCGTAGCGGTCGCGCAGATGGGTCGGTTGAGCGCTAATCATGGCCCGCCTCCAGCGTCTCCGCTGCGATCACCTCGCGGGAAAGCGCCATCCAGGATCCGCCTCCGCGTTTGGTGACCTCGGTGAAGGGGATGTTGAGCTCGCGCGAGAGCAGCTCCATGCAGCGCGCGGCGCAGAACCCGCCCTGGCAGCGGCCCATCCCGGCCCGGGTGCGGAACTTGATCCCGTCAAGGGTCCGCGCGCCGCGTCCGATCGCGTCGAGGATCTCGCCTTCGGTGATGAACTCGCACCGGCAGCTCATCCGGCGGTAGCGCGGGTCACGGTCGGCCAGGGCAATCTGGTCCTCGGTGCTGAGCCCGATGAAGTGAGCGGGCGCGGGCAGAGTCGGGGCGAAATCGTCGCGCAGGGCCAGGGCCAGGCCCTCGGTCCGCAGCAGATCCACGACCTGCACAGCGATGGCCGGCGCGGCGGTGAGCCCGGGCGACTGAATCCCGGCGACATTGATGAAGCCCTTGCGCGTCGTGGGGCCGATGACGAAGTCGTCGCCATCGGCGGCGGCCCGCAGCCCGGCGAATTGGGCAATCACGTCACGCGGGCTGATCCCGGGCGCGATCCGCCGGATGGCGGCGAACACCTCGTCTGAGCCGGTTGGCGAGGTGGTCAGGTCAAAGGGATCGTCGACCGAGGTGGCGGTCGGCCCAAGCATGAGCGTGCCATCGTAGGTGGGGATGACCAGGATGCCCTTCGAGACCGGGGTCGGGCAGGGAAAGATGACCCGCGTAATGTGGCCCTGCAAGCGCTTGTCGAGCAGGTATTCCTCGCCCTTGCGGGGATGGATGGCGACCGCAGAGGCGCCGGCCAGGCCCGCCAGCGCGCCCGCCCACAGTCCGGCGGCATTGAGGACAAAGCGCGACTGGAGTTCGCCGCGGTCGGTGGACACCGTCCAGATCTCATCTGAGGCGCTCAGCCCAATGACGGTCGTCCCGGTCCGCAGATCGAGCCCATTCCGGATCGCGCTCTCGGCCAGACAGAAGCAAGCTTCATACGGGTTGACGACCCCGGTGGTGGGCGCATGCAGGGCGGCGATGATGCCGGGGGAGAGGTTGGGTTCCTCGGCCCGCACCCGATCGGCCGGCCACAGCTCCAGTCCTTGCACGCCCTTGGCCTGTCCGCGGTGGAGCAGGGATTCAAGGGTAGGCAGCTCGGCCTCGCTCAGCGCAACGGTTAATTCGCCGATGCGTTTGAAGCCAAAGGCCAGGTCGGCGGCAAGGGTATCCCACATCTGGTTGCCCTCCCACTCGAGGCGTCCCTTGAGCGCGCGCGGATCGGAATGGTGGCCGCCATGGATGATGCCGCTGTTCGCTTTGCTCGTGCCAAAGCCGACATCGCATTCCTTCTCGACCAGGCAGACGCGGAGGCGGTAACGGGTCAGCTCGCGGGCGATGGCGCAACCCACCACCCCGCCGCCGATGATGAGGACATCGAACAATTCGGGCATTTGGACGGGCGCCGGCGCGAACAGGGCCGCGCGGGGGCGGACTCCGGCGCGCGCGCAACGATGCGCGTCTGTGAACAGCGCGGCCAATAGGCCGCCGTCGCCGGTCCCTCAAGTGTACGCCCGGCGGCGGCAGGGGATCGGATTGCTTCGAACGCCACTGACGACGCAAGGCTCGCTGTGGACACTCGCCGCGCTCGAAGCGCCACGCGGTAATCTGCGCCACGCGGTAATCTGCGCCACGCGGCATGAACAAAGCCCCATGCGGGGCTACAGACTTACGCCCACTCGCTTTTAAGGAACGTCACCCCAGCGAAAGCCGGGGTCCACAAGTAACTCCGTTCGACAATCAATCCGGATACCAGACAGCCTTGGCCGGCGGGAGATAGGCGGTTTGACCGCTCCAGATTTAACCCCGTGCGAGTGTCATCGGTGAGCGGTCGGATCGCTTTGGCGCCGGCTTGTCACCTCGGCCGCGGTTTAGCGGTCTGACCGCCAGGATGAACGATCGGGCGGGCTTTGGGATAGCGGTCAGACTGCTCCTGTGGAGGCATTGCTCTGTGGCTGCGGCTCGCGCCGGGAAAAAGCGCCAAAGTCCCGCTGGAGACAACCGTCGCAATTGTCGGCAACGATAACTGTTCAGACGCGCGCGGTCGCGTGGCGGGCATTTCGGTGGGCGCCGCCCGCCGGTGCGTCTCTACATCAACCGTTTGACAAACAAGGTCATGAACTCGTCCGGCTTCTCGACGAAGGGCGAATGACCGGTGTCGTCCATCACGATCTCTTCAAACGCGCCGCCGTTCGCAGTGTACTTCTCCAGCACCGCCCGCGTCTGGCCGACCATGGGCTGGGGCGGGTAGACCTCGTCACCGGGCCAGCCGGGGACCGCCCCGAGCTTGCCGAGCGTGCCCATGCAAAACAGCGACATGTCCCCGACGATCTGGTCGTGTGAGCCGCGCACCCACAGGATCGGCGGCTTTGGCGCGCAATTGAGCAGGCGGGCGACGCTATCGCCCAGATACTTTGGCGAGAGCGCGTTGGCCGGGCCATGGACGCCCGGCGCCGCATTCGGCCAGTTGGCCGAGGCCACAAAATCGCCCGGATACTTGTTTGGCCCAATCTTCTCGCTGAGAAGCGACGACAGTAGATCTTCCTCGCGCCAGGCCTTGAACGGCGGCTTGAAGTAGAACGAGTTCATCACGATCCGCGGCGAGGATTGAGGCTCGTCGA
>JBKJQK010000537.1:0-4107 GCA_046594095.1 Anaerolineae bacterium
GGCGCGGCCAGGGCCCTGGGGGTCGATCCGCGGGCAATGGCAATGTACGTGGCCCTGGGCAGCGGCGCGGCCTTTCTGACACCAACCGCCCACCCGGTCAACATGCTGGTTATGGGCGCCGGCAACTATCGCGCTTCCGACTATGCCCGGGTGGGCGCTGGACTGGCCGTCGTCGTTGCGCTCGTCATCGTTCTTGTCACTCCGCTCGTGTATCCGTTCTAGCAAAATCAGGACCAGCGCAATTCGAAATCGTCATATTCGCCGCTGGCCTCGGCCGTGCGGCGGTCAACCCGGCTGACGTAGGCGGACGGCGGACCCTTGGCCAACCAGGCGGAGAGTCGCTTGATCGCGGCGGGTGGTCCCTCCGCGATCACCTCTACGGACCCGTCCTCGCGGTTCATCACCCAGCCGGTCAGCCCCAGGCGGCGTGCCTCGCGCACGGTCGACTGGCGAAAGTTCACGCCCTGGACGCGGCCCCGCATGATCGCCCCAAGGCGGATCCGATGCGATCCTTGTTTTGGGTCCATGCCTGCCATTCTCGCAGGCGGTCCGATGGACGACGCCTGTCTCACACAATGCAGAAGCCCGCGATGAGCGCGGGCTTCTGAGAGGCCACGGTCGGATTTGAACCGACGCATGAGGGTTTTGCAGACCCTTGCCTTACCACTTGGCTACGTGGCCGGAGAGTGGCGATTATATCCGAGATGCCCGTGAAGACGGCGAATGGCGGGCCGGGAGGCACCGGATACGGCGCGCGACCTCCGCCGATTGACAAACTGGGCATGTCCCCTAGAATGATCACCCATGCGCGGTGCCCGCGAGCGGGCCGCATTCGTCACCCGCCCGCGACGGCAGGACATTCAGAGCTGTGCTCAAGGATTCGTGTCGTGCCGCAACTTGTACTCTCGGTTGTCGTTTTTGTCATCGCCTATATTGCGATCGCGTCGGAGCGATTTCCGCGCCACGCCGTGGCCCTGCTGGGCGGAGTGACCCTGGTCGTCATCAACGTGTTCGATTTGAAGGAGGCATTTTCCTTCGTCGACTGGGAGACGATGGGGCTGCTGTTCGGGATGTTTATCCTGATCGAGATCCTCAAGGAGGCCGGCTTCTTCGCCTGGCTTGCGGCGACACTGGCCCGCCGGCTCAACTACCAGCCGACCGCCATCTTCATCGCCTTCCCGCTCATGGCTGGCCTGCTTTCCGGTTTGATGGACAGCATAACGGTCATGCTGTTTCTTTCGGCGCTAACGGTCCGTCTGGCCCGGCTGATCGAAATCGATCCGGTCCCGCTCATCGTGGCGGAGGTGTGCGCGGCGAATACCGGCGGCGCGGCCACGCTGGTTGGCGATCCGCCCAACGTGATTCTGGGCACCATCCTGGGCTTCAACTTCAACGACTTCGCGCTCAATACCGGGCCGATCGCTCTGGTCGCCCTCCTCATTACGGTCGGCGTGTTCTATCTTGCCAACCGGCCCATGTTGAAGGCTGCCCATGCCAGCGGAAGCGCCCCATTATTCGCGATGGGTCTTGGCCATGGCATCGAAAACATGGCCATGCTGAGGGTTGGGCTTGTCGGTTTTGGGGCGGCCATTCTGCTCCTGGTTACCCACTCGTACCTGCCGAAAGACTTTCCCATCCACATTGGTTCGGCGACTGCGGCCCTTGTTCCGGCCCTGCTTGCGGTCATCGCCGGAGGCAAGCACACCCGCGACTCGATCGCGAAGATTGATGTCGAGAGTCTGTTGTTTTTTGTCGGCCTCTTCATCATGGTTGGCGCGCTGGAGAAAACCCATTTCATTCAACTTGTCGCGTCCGAAATTGGGCGGATCGGGTTGGGCAACCCGCAGGGCATGCTCATGCTGCTGCTGTGGGGGCCCGGGCTGACCAGCGGCATCGTGGACAACATTCCGATGGCCCTGGCGATGGCCTATGTGCTCAAGGATCTGGCGGTCATGGCTGCCGCTCCGGCATTGTCGATTATGACCTGGGCCCTGGCGCTTGGGATCGACATCGGCGGAAATCTGACCCCGGTTGGCGCAAGCGCTAACGTTGTCGCTTACACCTTCATGGAGCGGAATATTGGAAAGGTGGGGTGGGGGCGTTGGATTCGGATGGCGGCCGTGCCGACTCTGATTTCGATGGCGGTCTGCTCGGCGCTCGTGCTGTTGAAATACGAGATCGGGTTCTATTGACCGCACACAGCCGTCTTCCGCCGATTTGCCTTCTCGGGTGATCGCGGCGACAATCAGCGTCATGGATGAACGCCTACACCGCAACGTCATCAAGCAGCTCCGCCGTCAGGCTGACCCCGATGAACTGCGCGAGATCCGCCAGCTCTGGTCCAGGCATTCAATTGCCGAGGACACCCGCGATATCCCGGGCCTGATGTCGACCCTGACCGAGGACTGCGTCTATACCGTCGTCAACAAAAGCGTGTCATGGCATGCCAAAGAAGGCGCCACGCGCTTCTATCTTGAGCTGCTGGGCGCATTCCCGGACATCCACTTCGACCTGCGGAACATCGTAATTGGCCCGCAGGGCGTGTTCGAGGAAGCCCACGTGACCGGAACGCATACAGCCCAGTGGCTGGATATGGCGTCGACGGGGCTGGCCGTGGAGTGGGATGTCGTCATTCTCTTTCCCTGGGATCAGGAGCTCAAGCTGTTCACCGGCGAGAGGGTGTATCTCTCGTTTGGCGCGCCCGCGCCGTCGGCGCGATAGGAAAGAGGCATGGCACCCATCGATCTGACCCAAATCCGCCCGCCGTTACCGGATGCCGCCGCGCAGGCCAACCTGCGCGACTATGAAGCGGTCTACAAACGCTCGATCGAAGACCCCGAGGGCTTCTGGGCCGGCGAGGCCCGCGAATTGGAGTGGTACGCCCCGTGGGAAAAAGTCCTCGACGCGAGCGAGGCGCCGTTCTACAAGTGGTTCGCGGGTGGAAGAACGAATGTTGTGCTCAATGCGCTGGACCGGCATGTCCGGCCGGGCAGCCCGCGCCGCAATCAGGTTGCGCTGATCTGGGAAGGCGAGCCGGGCGATACCCGGTCCTTCACCTATTTTGAACTGAACCGCGAAGTGTGCCGGTTTGCGAATGTCCTGATCGACATGGGGCTGAAAAGAGGCGATCGGGCGGCTATTTACATGGGGCGCGTGCCCGAGCAGGCGATTGCGATGCTGGCCTGCGCGAAGCTCGGCATCGTACACAGCGTGGTGTATGGCGGGCTCAGCGTGGATGCCCTGCGCTCGCGCATCGCCGACGCCGAAGCGCGCGCGATCATCACCTCTGACGGGGGCTGGTTGAACGGCAAGATTGTCGAGTTGAAGCGGATTGCCGACGCCGCGGTCGCTGAGACGCCGTCCGTCGAGAAGGTGATCGTCGTTCGCAGGACCGGCCAGGCGGTGGAGATGAAGCCGGGCCGGGACCTGTGGTGGCACGAACTCATGACGCCCGATGTGTCGACGGCCTGCGAGACCGTGGCGCTCGATGCCGAAGACCTCTTCTTCACCATCTATACCAGTGGCAGCACGGGCGCGCCGAAGGGGATCGCCCACACAGTCGGCGGCTACATGGTCGATATCCATTCGGCGCTCAAGTGGGTGCTCGACTTCAAACCCGGCGACACGCTGTTCTGCACGAGTGACGCGGGTTGGATCGTGGGCCACTCAATCGTCCTGTACGGCCCGCTCATGGCGGGAGTGACGACGGTCGTGTATGAGGGCGCCCCGGGCTTTCCCAATCCGGAGCGCTGGTGGACGATCATCGAGAAGTACGGCGTGACTTTGTTCTTCACCGCCCCGACCGGCGTGCGCGGGCTGATGCGGTTTGGAAACGAGCCGCCTCAAAAACACGACCTGACGAGCCTGCGTCTTTTGGCCTGCGCGGGCGAGCCGCTCAACCCCGAGGCCTGGCGCTGGTTCTATGAGGTCATTGGCGGCGGAAAGACGCCCGTCGTCGACAACTGGTGGCAGACCGAAACCTCGCGCCCGATGATCGCTGGCTTTATCTCGATGCCGACCAAGCCAGGCTCGTGCTGCCGGCCCGTTCCCGGCGTCGTAGTCGACATTGTTGACGAGGAAGGCCGTTCGCTGCCGCGCGGCCAGGAA
>JBKJQK010000069.1:0-5371 GCA_046594095.1 Anaerolineae bacterium
CCCAATAGCGGATCAGCCTGACGGCGTGGTCAACCGCGAAGGCGCTCCCGCACCCTTCGCACACAATCCCCTCATCGCCGCGATCAGCCAGGGAGGGCCGACCGCACAACGGACAGGTTTCGGGGCCCGCCGTCAATTCAACCCTCCGGTGTCAGCATGCGCACGCCGCGCGGATTGCGGTCAACCTCCCAGGGGTAGACAACAAAGGCGTCGGTCAGGGCCGCATGATAGGTCGGGCGGTTGTTCGGGAACAGCGACGCCGACGGCTTGTAGTGGAGGACCGCCATCTCGGGCCTCGCGCTGTAGGCTTCAAGGCGGCCTCGCACGGTCATGATGTGCCGGCCATGTGTCCACACGTCGTCGACAATCAGCACCCGTCGGCCGCGGACGAGCGCTTCGTCCGGAAATTGCAAAAAGGTGGGCCAGGCCAGAAGCCGGGGCGCATTGCCGGCAGGGAACTCGACCGCCGCGGTCAGAATGTGCTTGATGTCGAGGGCCTCGGCCAGCATTCCGCCGGGCACAATCCCGCCCCGGGTCACCAGCACAATCGCGTCAAATACGCCCCGGATTTGAGGCAATAGATGATCGATCAGCGCGTCGACATCGCTCCAGCTCAACAGGATGCGTTTGGGTTGTTCTTGTTCTTCCAGCATGGGCTCTCGATGAAACTCGGCTATCATTGTATGCGACTCAGGAGATCAGCATGACACATTTGTCTCACCCCGTGCCATGGCGGGCCGTCGCCATGGCCATCGCCTTCCTCGCCCTTTCCGGGTGCGTGCCATCCGCCAGCGCGGGCATCCCCACACCTGTAGTCCAGGGTGTCAATCCGCAGACCCAGCCGCTCGTGCCAGGGCTGCAAGTGACCGTCACAGCTCAACCCACCGCGTCCGCGCATATGGCTCCGACCGCAACCCCGATGCCACCTTCCGCCGCCGCGGCAACCGCGACCCCAGTGCCGCCCCTCGCGCCGCCCGCAACCGCTGTCCCGCCCGCGCCAGCTGCCCCCACCGCAGCGCCCGCGCCCTCCGCTCCCGCTGGTGATTACGTCTATGGCGGCGGCGCATGCCGCACCGTGACCCATGTGGTTCAGCGCGGCGAGAATCTATTCCGCATCGCGCTCCGCTACGGCGCCACGACCGCCTCGGTTGCCCGCCAGAATCGAATCGCCAATACCGCCCTGATCTACACCGGCCAGCGCCTGACCATTACTGCCTGTGGCGCGGGTGGCGGAGACCGGGTCTATGTCGTTCAGCCAGGCGACACGCTGTATCGCATTGCCGGCCGGTTTGGCGTTACGGTTCAAGCCATCCAGTTGGCCAACCGGCTAGCCTCCGCCTTTATTGTTTCGGGCCAGGTCCTGGCGATTCCGTAAGCCCTTCGGTCGAGCTCAGGGCGGCTGCGCGCGGGTTACGGCCGGGCGTCGATCTGCATGTCCAGCGGCACGACCTCGATCCAGGTGTTTCCGGGTTTGAGCGGGAGAGGCTTGCTGTCCGAAACAAGATCGAACGCGCCAATCGTAGTCTTCCGCTCCCATGCGCCGTTTTGGAGCTTGGCATCCCGCAACAGCTTGACCTGTCCGGAATTCCAAAGCTGTATCTGGATGGACTTCGCCCCGCTCGCGTCCTCGACGATCAGGGTATTGAGGTGATTGGCGTACACGATCATGACATTGGCAAACGCCAGTGGCTTTCCCGTCGCCTGATCCATGTGCGGCACGCCGCCGACGGCGCGTTGCCACAGACCTGAGGCGCTGTCAAAGCGCCAGGTGACCATCCCGGAAGAATACGGGATGCTGACTGTGCCGGCATCCGCCATTGCGCTCACACCGGCCGGAGCCGGACTGAACGTCCACGAGGCAAAGGGCGATTTCTCGTTCTTTCCGCGCCGGGCAAGCTCTTCCCTCAAGCGCGTCACATTCGCGAATAAATTATGCGGCGCGAAGTTGGTCGTCACCCGGTAGAACATACAGTCTTCGCACTCCGGCATCCCGAAGTCTGGCGAGATCAGTGTGCTCTTACTCAGGTCCGTGCTGCCTTTGTCAAATAGATACGTGGAGGCGCGCATCTCCTGCTTGACGCCCCCGCTCATGCCCGAGCATGCGACTGCGCCTCCGAACATGGGGGCCAGCTCGATATCGAGCAGCCGGCAGCTTCGGACGGATCCAACGCGAGGAGGCTCATTGGTCTGGAACAGGGCTGTGAGGCGGGTGATCCCACCCTCCACATAGTGCTCAACCACGACATCCGCTTCGGCCAGGCCCGATTGCGGTCGCACGCCAGGCTCGGCCCCGTTCGCAACTTTGACGAGCATGGGTTTGCGGGCCAGGCTGGCGGCGTCTTTTGCCTTAATTCCGGTGAAAGGGTTCAGGCTGGGGTCGGCGATGGCAAGCGTGGGTGTGAGCGTCGCTGCTGCGACCGTGGCCGGGGCGGTGGTCGCCGGCGGGCGGGTAGGCGGCAAGAGTGTCGCGGTGGGCTCCCCAATTGGGTAGATTGTTACTTTCGGCTGGAAAACCGTCGGCGTGGGGCCCGTCGCGTTGCCGCAGGCGGCCAGGAAACAGGCGCAGACGACAAGCCCGGCCCGGAGATTGCGTATTGGAAAGAAAAAGAACAAGAAGACGTCCTCCACGAACTGCGAATCGACGCGCCTCGATGGCGCGGCGAAAGATTATAACCTTCCGTTTCGGCGCATGGTAAAATTTTCTGTCACGCCACCGGCGCCAGCCGGCCTGCGCGCCCCCATCGTCTAGTGGACTAGGACGCGGCCCTTTCAAGGCCAAAACACGGGTTCGAATCCCGTTGGGGGCACTCACATCACGCTGGTTCGCATCACGGATTTGGCCAGGCCACCAGAATAGCCGCGGCGCCCAGCGTGGCGGCTGCCAGACCGATTTCAACGCGCAACGTTTTGCGCATCATCGTCAGCGTCTCCGGCGTCCACGTATTTGCCCGTCCCCGCACGTCCAACAGCCTTGGGGCCAATACGCGTTGGTGCAGCGCCCCAAACCCGATCAGCCCTCCGAACAGCATGACCTTGACGATCAGGGTCTGTCCGTAGCCGGTTGAGAAGAGCGCGTCGAAGCCGTCCAGCACAAGGTTGGCCTGCGCGAGGCCGGTGAGCGCGAGGATGAGCACACACCCCACCGCGAGGGGCGAGAAGCGCCGGATCGCGGCGCTCAGCCCGCTGGTAAGGTTTGGCGCCCGGAGCGCGGCAGGAACCAGGGCCAGACCAAGCGTGCTCACACCGCCCAGCCAAACCGCCGCGGCCAGAAGGTGAGCAAAATCGGCAAGAAGGGGAATCAGTGCGTTGGGCATGGCCAGGATCCGGCTCGAGGCGGTCTGGGCGGCCAGCAGCGCGCCAGCCAGCGCCGTCGCCACGCCGAGGCGCCCTGAGCGCAACATCACCCATGTGGCCACCACGCCGCCCAGCCGGGCGACGCCCAGTCCCCAGCGAAATTCCGGCGAAAGAAACCGCGGCGGGACCGCCATCGCGAACGCGGCCGCGACGGCGCAGGCGGCCAGCGCAATCCAGGCCAGGTGCTTCCGGGAATCAGCTGTCACCCGGCCGATTTCGGCTGCGCCCGCTCCCCGCAGGCACACCCGCTCGAAGCAAAGCGTGCCAAACAACGCGCAGGTGGCAAGAAGCGATATCCACTGGGCGGCCGATTGAATGTCGATCATGCCGCGGCGGGGTCAGGGGGAGAACAATCGAATCAGCAGGGCCACGCCCGCGCCGGCCAGCGACGCCAAAAAATTGACCCAGTCGTTGGTCATCCAGGGCCAGCCCCGCTCGAGAGGATTTGGCGACCCGTCCGCGCCAAACGCCTTTTCGGTTAGCGCATTTCCAGTTGGGTCGCGATAGACGGCCTGGGCGGTTGCCCCCAGCAGGCTGTCGAACATCGCCCCGGCCAGCCCGCCGACTTCCGCCGCGGCGACCACGGTCAGGGCCGTGCCCGCGCTTTGCCAGCCCTCGGGATCAAGCTCGAGGCCGCGCAGGCCGGCGTAGACCAGGCCGATCGCGATGGCCCCGGCGAGCGCGGCCGCGGTCCCCAGTCCGGTGATGGCGCCGCTTGTTCCGGCCTCAACCTGGCACCAGGGCGCCACGACCATATGCGGGCGGGTGCGGCTGAGTGCCCCGATCTCGGTTGCCCACGTGTCGCCGTTGCTCGTGGCGAGCGCGCCCAGCATGGCGCACAGCAATACGCCGGCCAGGGCCGCATTGCCGGCCGCGTGAGCGCCTGCCGCGGCGATGGCAAGTCCAGCCGCGGCGCCGCCATTGGCGAGCGCTTGGGCCAGATCCCGGCGCGAGCCCTTGGCGTACTTCTCCTGCGCGGCCCGCTTGCGGTGCTCGTTGTAGCGGCTGAGTAGCGACGAGGACAGAAAGAACGCGATCAGGGTAAGGCCGGCGGTAAATCCGCCAAAGCCGAAGACCGCCGTGCCGATGAGGACCGCGCCCAGGACCCCGCCGCGGGTGAGCGCGTTTCGCCGATACGCAAGCCAGCCAATCAGCGCGCTCAGCGCCAGGCCGCCGACAAGGCGAATCAGGATAGGCGAAAGCATGTCACAGGCTCGCCGCGCGCAGCGCGCGCACACCCTCGTCGATACTGTGTTTCTCGGAGAAGACCGCCGATCCAACCACCACTATGCTGGCGCCGGCGTTGCGGACGTCGCGGATCGTTGCGGCATTGACGCCCCCATCGACCTCGAGTTCAGCCGGGCTGTCGACATCTTCGAGCATCCCCCGAACCCGCGCGATGCGGGCCAGCGCGCCGGGGATGAAGGGCTGGCCGCCGAAGCCCGGTTCGACCGACATGATCAGGATGAGGTCAAGAAAGGGCAGGGCGTCCTCGATTACGCTCAGGGGCGTCAGCGGATTGAGGGCCAGACCGGCGCCCATGCCGAGGTCATGAATCGCCTGGAGCGTCGAATACAGATGGGGGCAGGCTTCGGCGTGCACGATCAGCCGGGACATTCCGGCCCGCTGATAGTCGGCCAGATGGCGCTCGGGCTGTTCGATCATCAAGTGCGCTTCGCACAACAGCGAGGTGCAGCGTTTCACCGCCGCGCATACGGCAGGCCCGAACGTCAGGCTGGGGACAAACCGCCCATCCATGACGTCGAGATGGATCACATCCACGCCGGCCCGCTCCGCCGCCTGTACTTGCTCCCCCAGCCGGGCGAAATCGGCGGTGTAAATCGAAGGGGCAAGCTTCATGACCGCCTACTTGATCATGCCGACCCGGCGCATCCAATCCACCCTTCCCATAAGGTAATCCAGCGCGATATGCTGCTCTTTGGCGATGGCCGTCCAGTCGGGCAGGCCCAACCGGGCCGTCCGGATGGATTCCATGATCAGTTTTTCCACCTTGGTG
>JBKJQK010000125.1:0-4618 GCA_046594095.1 Anaerolineae bacterium
GCCGCCACTGTCGTTGATGCCGATGCTGGGGGCCCCATTCTTCAGCGCCATCTCCTGGATCTTCGTAATCTTGCCGGCATGCGCCTCGCCCACGCTGCCGCCGAGGACGGTGAAGTCCTGCGCGAAGACATACACGAGCCGGCCGCGAATCGTCCCCCATCCTGTGATGACCCCATCGGTCATCAAACGTTGCTTCTCGAGCCCGAATCCTGCCGCGCGATTGGTGACAAAGGCGTCCACTTCACGAAACGAGCCTTTGTCGAGCAAGAGCTCGATTCGCTCGCGAGCCGTGAGCTTGCCTTTAGCCCGATGGGCGGCCAATTTGTCGGGCCCGCCGCCCGCCTGGGTCTGCGCGCGCAGCTCGCGAAGCCGCTCGATAGGTGATTGGGTCATGATATTTGTCGTGGGCTGTTGCTCAGCGCAGGATCAGCGGCAGGCTGAGTCGATAGATGACGGATCGCCCCTTACGCTTGGACTTTGCGCCACTTCCAGGCAAAGGAAGCGGTGATCGCCAGAGCGAGAAGGTTGAGTATCGCATAGAAGCCGAGCGTCGCCGCTGCCTCGGCCGAGACACCAAATCCGAGCCGCATCAGCGCGCCAAGCCCAAAGGCGGCGGCCGTTGCCGCCAGCGCGGCCCGCCCGGCAAGCGGGTGCCGGCGCCACACGAGCACGGCACATCCCAAAAAAGCGATCGCGCACACCAGGCCATAGGCGGCCACCAGCAACGGCGGCTGGAGAGTGGCCAGGTCGGGGACCGCCGCCGACAGGCCAACCGCTTCCACGGCCCGCCACGCGTTCAACCCGCCCAACAAGACCATCCAGGCGACGAGCGGGCGCCTCAAGACAGCCCCACAACCCGATTGGCCATCTGCATCGCCCAGGCCGCCAGATTCCCCCGGCCGATAACGACCGGCTCAGCCAGCCCGGGTAGATCTCCGAGATCGAGTGGATGGCTCACCCAAACAGCGCCGCGGGCGAGCAGGATCGCGTCAGCCAGATAAGGCGAAAGCAGACCGGCATAGGCGTTTGTCGCCAGCACGATTCGCCCGGCGACGATCCGAATGCCGTCCGCCACCGCTTCCAGAGGGCTCAGAGGCGTCGCGCGCGGCCGCTCAATGGCGCGCACTTCAACATTCTGGCGGACCGTGATTGCGGGATGGATCAACAACCGGACGGTGAGCGCAGCGAGGTCTATCAGGACGGCCGGCTTCGCCTCGACTGGCTCCGCCGGGTCATCGAGCTGCAATGCTTCGAGGCGCGGATACCAGCGCACGTTCACCGGGCGGGCAGATACATTCAGCCGAGCCGCCCAGCCGGCCAGGTCGCGCGCGCCGGCCTGCGTGGGTTCCGGGAGGACCGGGTCGGCCATGATCAACCCAACCGCCCGCTGGGTGGCCCCCTCGCCTACACCCAGGGCAGCCGCGACCGTTACGGTGCGGCCCGTTTCAGCCAGCGCGCGCGCCACGCACGCGCCAACAAGACCGGCCCCAATCACAAGAACGTCGGTGGGCATTGGGGTGTCTATTTCTTTGGGGCGGCCTTCTTCTTTGCGGCGGGCGTGGCGGCATCTTTGGACACGGCGGTTTTTTTTGGCGCCGCTTCACCTTTCAGATAGGCCAGGACTTCCTCAGCATGGTTCACCGGGGTGACTTTCTCCCAGACGTGCTCCACGCATCCATCGCCACTGACCACAAATGTGGCCCGGAAGATACCCATGTACTTGCGGCCCATGAAGGTTTTCTCACCCCACACACCCATCGGCTCGACAAGCTGGTGTTCTGGATCGGCCAACAGCGGGAAGTTGAGCGAGAACTTGGCGGTAAATTTTGCATGCGCGCGAACGTCATCGGCGCTGACGCCAAAAACGGGCACATTCAACCCGCCAAAAAGCGGCAGGTTGTCCCGGAAACTGCACGCTTCCGTGGTGCAGCCCGGGGTGTCATCCCGGGGATAGAAATACAGAACGTAACGCTTCCCCGCCAGCCCGGTCGAGCTGACCTGGCCAGCCGAATCGGACTCGAGGGTGAACGCCGGAACGCGATCGCCAACTTTGAGCATGCTTTTTCTCCCTGGCAGGACCCATGCCTGCGGGTTGATGATACGACACTGCGGATCGCCCATTTCGAAGTACGATAGGCCCATGCTTTTGCGTTGCAAGCTTCACGGACAGACCTTCCAATTCCGCGACCTGCGGGAGGTGATGGGCAAGGCCAGCCAGGAGAAGTCGGGCGACCGGCTGGCCGGCGTGGCCGCGGCCTCCGCGCTGGAGCGGGCAGCCGCACGCTACGTCCTGAGCGAAGTGCCGCTGTGGGCCTTGCGCGAGAACCCGGCCGTCCCGTATGACGAGGACGAAGTCACCCGCGTCATCGACGATGCCGTGGACCCGGTCGTCTATGCTGAGATCCGCGGCTGGACGGTCGGCGAACTGCGCGAGTGGCTGTTGAAGGATTCGACCCTCCCCGCGGAAATCCGGCGGGCCTCGGCGGGGATGACGGCCGAGATGATTGCGGCTGTGGCCAAATTGATGTCGAACCTCGACCTGTGCCTGGCCAGCGCGCGGTTGCGGGTCGTGACCCGGGCCAACACCACGCTCGGCTTGCCAGGCACCCTGGCCGCCCGGTTGCAGCCCAATCACCCGACCGATGATGGCGATGCGATCCGGGCCGAAATCATGGAGGGTCTGAGTTTCGGGTGCGGCGATGCTGTCATCGGGATCAACCCGGCCCGTGATTCAGTGGACAACGTCGCGCGGCTGCTGGAGCTGACTCAATCCATCATCGACGCGGAAAATTTGCCCGCGCAGAATTGCGTGCTCGCCCATGTGACGACCCAGATGAGGGCGATGCGCCAGGGCGCGCCGCTGGGGCTCATGTTCCAATCCATCGCCGGCACCCAGCGCGCCAACGCGTCATTCGGAATATCGGTGGGGCTGCTGGATGAAGCCGCCGCGCTCGCCAGAGCCGGGAGCAACGTGGCCGGGCCGAACGTCATGTATTTCGAAACGGGCGAGGGCAGCGAACTCTCGGCCGACGCCCACCACGGCTGGGATCAACTCACCCTAGAGGCGCGTTGCTACGGGCTTGCCAGGCGCTATTCGCCCTTCATGGTGAATTCGGTGGTTGGCTTCATCGGACCGGAGTATCTCTACGACGCGCGGCAAATCGCGCGGGCTGGGCTGGAGGATCATTTCTGCGCCAAGCTCACCGGGCTGCCGATGGGCGTTGACGTGTGCTACACGAATCACGCCCGGGCAGATCAGAATGATCTCGAAAGCCTGGCCATCCAGTTGGCCGCCGCCGGCTGCAACTTTTTCATGGGCGTCCCCGGCGGCGACGACCCGATGCTGAGTTACCAGTCGACCTCCTTTCACGACATTGCCGCCCTCCGCCAATTGCTCCATCTTCGGCCCACGCCGGAATTCGACGCATGGCTGAACCTCAGTGTCGGGTCTGTCAAATTCTCTTAACAGAAGAAGAGAAGAAAGGAAGGGGAAGGAAGCTTTTATCATCAGCTTCGTTCTTCCGTTCTTCTGTTGAAAAGCGTGAATCTATGCCAAATAAATGCTGAAGATTGATCTGCCAGATCCCACGGGCTCAAGCGGCCCGCGAATCGGCCTGGGACGGGTCGGCGCCCGGCCGCGCACGCGGGCCCAGCTCGTTTTCGCCGCCGATCACGCCATCACCCAGGATGCGTTGGACGAGACCGTGCCCTCCCAGCTTCTCGAAGAGCTCGGTCTGTTCGGCGTCGATAGCGCCGCGCCCGACCGGGCCAGTTATTTGGTCCGCCCCGACCTTGGCCGGCGGTTGTCCGGCGCAGCGCGCGAGGCGCTGCGCGACCGCTGCGTCGCGCATCCGGATGTCCAGATTTTCGTCTCAGATGGGCTGTCTGCCCGGGCGGTGACCCGGAATGTGCCCGAGCTGCTTCCCGCGCTCAGGATCAACCTTGCAGAGCGGGGCCTGAGCCTGGGCACCCCATTCTTCGTCAGCCTGGGCCGGGTTGGCCTGCTCAATGAGGTCGGCCCAATCGTAGATGCGCGGATCGTCATCACCCTGATCGGCGAACGGCCGGGCCTGGGTCGGGCAGATGCGTTGAGCGCGTATTTGGCCTATCACCCCAAACCCGGCGATACCGACGCCGACCGCGAAGTCATCTGCAATATTGCCCCGGCCGGGCTGCCCCCGCGCGAAGCCGCGGCTCAAATCGCCGATCTCACCTGCGCAATCCTGCGGGCGGGGGTGAGTGGGGTGAGGCGGCTGGCTGTTGGCCATTAGCCATTAGCCATTAGCTGTTGGCCCCCAGTAGAAGCAAATAGCTAACAGCTAACAGCTAATGGCATCGCTCTCAAGTTAAGGCTATTCTTGTTTCGTCAAGGGCTTTTTTGCCATGTCATCGAACCATGGCCGCAATGAAATCGTTGGTTATGTAAATTAATTAGATTGGAAGTTGAAAATCAGGCTTCAGCTCGCTGCAATTGATTGACATAATTGATTCCTTGAAGCGAGAATTACCCCTTGACAAAACGCTAAATTCCTTAATTTGAGACTGATGGGCTAATGGCTAATGGCTAATGGCTAATGGCTAATGGCTAATGGCTAATGGCTAATGGCTAATGGCTAAT
>JBKJQK010000153.1:0-7623 GCA_046594095.1 Anaerolineae bacterium
CGAAAGCGGTGACCTCATGCCCGGCTTCCAGCGCTCGCTTGACAATTTCGAGCCCAGTTCCACCTGAAGCGCCAAATACGATGATCTTCATGCCAATTTCTCCTTGATATGCGCATAGAGTTGTTCCGCCGCTCGCCGTAGCGGATCGCCCGTGTGATGAACGCGGCTGAGCAGAATCGCGCCTTCAAGCGCCGCGAGGACAAATTCGGCAAGCGCGCCGTTCCCCAAGAATCTTTCATCAAACACAGCTTGCATTTGTCGATACCCTTCGCGGCAGGCAAGATTGAGGCGCTCGTCGCCCACCGCGCTTTCAGCCGCCAGCATCATCAAAGGGCCGCCCGCCGCAAACCCGGATCGTTCGACCGCTTCAGCAATCCCGATCGCCAATGACCGCACCGCTTCGGCTGGATCGTCGGCCTGTGATAATCCAGACGCAATCCGTTTGGCCATCTGCGCTGCCGACCAGAGCGCTGTTTCGGTCCCGATCTGTTCTTTACCGTCTGGAAAGTAGTAGTACAGCGAACCCCTTGGCGTGTTGCTCTCCCTGATGATTTGGTTCAAACCGGTCGCGTGATAACCCTGCTGCTCAAACAAACGGGCTGCGGCCGCCAGGATGTGCTGTTTTGAAGGATTCATGGCCCTGCTCCTGTCTTCATATAGGCTGACCACCGAGATTATACTAATCGGTCTATATAATGTCAAGCATGGATCCCAGCGTGACGTCCCCAATACTCGTAATCGGTGCGCTCGGCAACGTGGGCGCGGAGGTTGTAAAGCAAATCATTTTCCGGGGCGGAAAAGTCCGCGCGGCCGGTACTGACGTCCCCAGAATCAAGAAACGGTTTGCCGACACGGTCGAGGCGGTGCGCTTTGACTTCACGAACCCAGACACGTATGGGGCGACCTTCGACCACGTGAAAGGGATGTTCTACATGCGACCGCCTCACATCACCCATATTCGGCGCGACATGAATCCCTCAATGGATGCGGCCAAACAAGCTGGGGTGGCGCACACTGTCTTCCTTTCGTTAATCGGCATTGAGCAGGCGAAATACGTCCCCCACTACAAGGTGGAAGCCTACTTGAAGCGCATCTGTATGCCGGCCACATTTTTGCGTTGCAGTTTTTTTATGCAGAACCTGAACACCACTCACCGCAAAGAGATCAAAGAACGAGATGAGATCTTTGTTCCGGTCGGCAAGGCCAGAACCAGCTTCATCGATACGCGCGACATCGGAACGGCAGCCGCGGTGGCGCTGATGGAATCGGGCCATGCTGGGAAAAACTATGCCCTGACCGGCAGCGAGGCGTTCGACTACTGGCAAGCAGCCGCCATCATGAGCGAGGTGCTGGGGCGCCGAATCACCTACCGCAACCCGAACCCGCTGCGGTTTCTTGTCCAGACGCTACGTCAGGGCACGCCCCCCATGTTCGCCATGGTCATGTTGGGCCTCTACACCTCGACCCGCTTTGGAATGGCAGCGCCAATCTCGCCTGATCTGGAACGGCTGACGGGGCACAAGCCGATCACCTTTCGCCGATATGTCGAGGATTACCAGGCAAGTTGGCGCTGAGGCAATCGGCCAATTGCATCACTTCGAAACTAAACCTGCAGCATGCCCAGGATCGTGCCTTGGTAGTGGTTGGCGTCGGGGTCCAGCCCGCGCGGTGAGCGGATTAATCACGAACATGTTCAAGCCGTTTGCTTTTTCTCGCGCGAGAGATCCGCGGGTTTGAACAGGATCACCACGAGCACGGCCCAGATCATCACTCCGGCGCTCATGGCAGCAGCCAGTGCGCCTCCCCCCGCCTTGGAAACCGAGAGGAAATCAAACAGCGCGTGAAACAAAACCACCATCAGCTGGCTGCCGCGCAATCTGTTATACAGCCAGGTGAAGACGATCGACGCCGCCAGGATGGAAATTGAAAAGAGGGGCAGTCCGGCGATCAACCCCATGGCCACCATACGTGTCCCTGGAAATGCCTACTTTTCCAGCTTCTTCATCGTCTTTACGGATGCTGCGACCAGTTCCTTCAGGACCTTTCCATCCACATCGTCCAGTTTGTTGATGAAAAGACAGCTCCCGACGCTTGTCTTGTGCTTGCCGAGTTTCTTCAGAAGATCTTGTAACGGATCAAACCCGCCCATAATGTACAACGTCAGGTTTTGCTTCCGGGGGGAGAACCCTGTCAATAGCCAGTTACCTTCGCGCCGAATACCAGTCCAGGACGCGCAAGGCCCGGAGCGTAATCCATCGGCTCGGTTGCCCCTCACCCGCGTCGATCTCAACCGGCATCGCGCCGGGATAGCGGGTTTCGAGTGGCCAACGCCCATCGCTGTCGCGCTTCGACGCCACCAGCGCGATCGCCTCGGCGACGCGCTCGTCGGGCGTGACGCCGGCGCTGCGCAGGTACTCGAGCCCCCGCAGCACGTCGTAGTGCCACCCGTTCGGAAAGGCGAAACGCGTCCACGTGCTTTCGCCCTTGCGATCGTGCTCGATCACCTCGCCTGTCGACCGGCGGCGGAAAAGTCGCCGCTCGAGGAGATACGCCTCGCCCCGGCGTCGAGCCTCGGTCACTTTCGGGTGTCCGCCGCCCGCGCATTCGTGTTCGAGCAAGGCCTCCAGCACGCAGATCGTGGTGTTGAATGACGACCGGGTCGAGCCGTTCTCGGCCTCGCAGTTCCACCCGCCATCGGCCAATTGCTCGGCGAGCAGGCGCCCGATGATCCGCCCGATGTTCTGGCCAAAATATGCCCCGCTCGCCCCCACCTGCCCGTTGATGCACGGCTCGACCTCGCCCGCGAAAAAGGGGTTGCCGGCAAAGTCCATTCCCCGCCACGCGCCGTCCCAATCCCACCCCCGCCACGTCACGTGGTCGCGGGCACGGTCCACAGCCCGCCGTGCCGCATCGCACGCAGGGTCCAGACCCAGGTGGCGCAGCAGGGTCAGGACATGCATTGTGGAGTCCCAACCTTGGTTGAATGCCGCGCCCGCCCATGACCCGTCGGCCGCCTGTTGGGCGAGCAACTGCGCGCCCCAGCCCTCGGTGGCGACCCTTGCGCGCTCAGCCGCGACTTGATCCGCGGGCGCGCCGGTCAGGTCGCCCATCACCTGCCAGCGGATCGAAGGGTCAGAATCGAGCAGCCAGTCGATGACCGCTCGGGTCGGCTTGGGGGCTGGCCATGTCAGGGGAGGGGTCGCCATTTGGCTCAGTTCCGGACGGCATACCGCAGAAAGACAGTGCCGTTGTCGAATCGGCGCTCCTCGAGCAGTTCCAGATCCAGTCGCACGCCCTCGGGGAAGAACCGCTTTCCGCCGCCGATCATCACCGGGCATACGATCATCTGAATCTCGTCGACAAGGCCGGCCTTGATCGCCTGACTAGCGAGTTCGGGCCCGTCGATACTCAAATCACGCATGGCTTCGGCCTTGAGCTGCCGGACCCTGCCAGGGTTGAACTCCCGCTCGATCCGCGTTCGCGCGCTGCGCGGCTCGGTCAGGGTTCTGGAAAACACAATCTTCTCGGCCGCCTGCCACTGCCGCGCAAAGTCGAGGATGACCTGCGGTTGGTTGGGTTCGCGATGCGCGGTCTCCCAGTAGACCATGATCTCGTACATCTTCCGTCCGTTGAGGTAAGTGCCGACGGACGCGGCGAGCTCATTTGCAAAGGCATGGACGACTTCGTCAGGCGCGCTCCACCCAAAGTCGCCACGCTCATCTTCGGTATATCCGTCCAGCGACGTGAACAAGGGGTAGATCAGTTTGGCCATGCGCCTTGCCCTCCATTCCCGTCAAGTTTAGCGGCTCGCCAGCCCGCCGCGCAACGCAGAAGAATCACGTTGTCAGTCGTCCAGTCCCTTGCCAGCGAGAATCTGTCGGGTGCACTTGTCCACCCTGGCCGCTCGAGTCTTCGATTGTTTTGCCGCCGCAAAATACAGCAGGTAACCCCGTTGCCTACCCGGCGTCAAGGCCTGAAAAGCAGTCTCCAGATTGGGATTCTCATCCAGCTTGCTTTGGAGTTCTTCAGGCATGGCGAATTCGGCCGTCTTCTTCATGGGCACTTTCAAACCAGCCTTTTCCACCTCCATGGCCTGCTTAACGTAGGACTTCAAGACCGATTCCATCGCGCCGATTTCACGAACGCTGGTGAAGCGAATCTGGCGCGTCGATTGCGTGTTCTCCGTTTGTGAGATCAAGATCCCCTTGGGATCCTTGAGCAGGGCGCCCTTGAAAAACAGGACCGCGCAGTACTCCTTGAATCCGTGGATCAAGATGATGTTGCTGTTCTGAAAGGTGTAGGAAGGCACGCCCCACTTGAGTTCTTCGGTCAGCTGACAGTCAAGCAGAATCTTCCTCAATTTCACGTATTCGGCCTGCCACTGCTTGGCTTTGGTAAAGAACCAATCAACCTTGGGATTCGTCTTTCTTTTGATCATGACGTGTCTTTTCAAGCCTTCGGCTGCAGGATGCGGATCTGGTTGCCGAACGGGTCGCGCAGGCCGCAGTCGATTCCATAGCCGTGGTCGATCGCCTCCTGGGTGAACTCAACCCCTTTGGCGCGGAGCCGCTCGTATAGGCCGAAGCAGTCGTCGGTGCGCAGTACCAGGGCAACCCCGGTGGCCCCCTTTGTGACGAGATCGCGAACCTGACCGGCGGTCTTCTCGTCCATCACCGGCGGGCCGGGGACGTCAAGGACGATCTCAGGGACCGGCTCGCCGGCGACGCCGACGGTCAGCCAGCGAAAGCCGCCGCGGTTGTAATCGGCCTTGACCTCGAGTCCGAGCTTCCCGACGTAGAAGTCGAGCGCCTCCTGGTGATCGAGGACCCAGACATGGGCGTGGGTGATTGCGTTGAAGTTGTTCATGGCGCCGACTCTACTCGCGCGCTCGCCGGTCCGCTTCTCCGAAACTGCTCGGTCGCGCCCACGCCATCGTGAAGCAGGTCGGGACCGCGCCCTTGACCGGCGCGCTGCTGCGGCGGTAAGCGAGCGGCGACTGGCCGACGATCTCGCGGAAGGTCCGGCTGAACGTGCCGAGGCTGGTGAAGCCGACATCGAGGCAGATGTCGGTGACACTGCGGTCGCTCTCGCGCAGCCGAAACATCGAGCGCTCGACCCGGCGGCGCTGCAGGTAACGGTGGGGCGTCTCGCCAAACGTCGCGCGGAAGGTCCGGATGAAGTGCGCGTCGGAGACGCAGGCGATCCGGGCCAGCGCGGACACGTTGAGCGGCTGGGCGTAGGCGCGGTCCATCGCGTCGCGCGCGCGGAGCATCCGGCGGTTGCTCTCCTCTGCGTCGCGGCTCATGGCCGAGAGTATAGGCGAACCGCCAGAACCTCTTGACGTTCGAACGCCGCGCCAGCAAGCGGATTACCGAATCGGATCCTCACCTTGCGCCACGTCGCGATGGTTGCGACGCGGGCGTCCGCGCGTTGCCGAGCCCGTCGTCCGGTCTGCCGAATCGCACCCCGTTCGCCGCTGCGTACGCCGCGCACACCGCGGCGACCTCGCTGGTCACGTTTTCGAGATAGTGAATTTTCATGGCTTTCTTCAGATAGAAGGCCGTCGCTTGCCGCGGCCAAACGTTGCGCATTACGAGCAGAAGCTCGCAGGCGACGCCCGCGCGCATGCGCGGGTAGACTCAATGCTTCGGGATGCCAAGAGCCGGACGGTTCTTGCGGTAGGAGTTTTTCAGCGCGATCTTTCCGTCTCGAAAAATGAATAGATCACAGCCATGGACTTCGACGCGAGTGCCGTCGGTCCGTGTTCCCGTAAACGTCCACTCCGACACTCCCCGCTCCCCATGGACAAGATGGCGCGCATTGCCCCAATGGGCATCGGGGAAGGTTGCCCAGACCTCCGCGAAAACAGCTCGCACGGCCTCGCGTCCTGAGTACCGGGCGCCGCAGACGTCCGGGCCTGCAGAGGCGTCGAAGACACAATCCTCCGTCATGAACGACATGAGGGCATCGACATCGTGGCGATTCCACGCATCAGCAAATGCTTGCAAAACTTCCGTGGTGACCTCAGCAATCACATCCGGCATGATCCGCCCCTCCTTTCAATCTCTGCGCGCATATTCATTGTCTTGATGCCCAGCGTGGGCATCGCCCGCCGCGCGAAGTCTGCGACGAAGACTCGCCCGAATTGCGCTCAACTTCGCCAGGCTGAGGCGATAACCCCGCGCAGGGCGCGGTCGGGCGCATACAGTGTTGGGTCGCCTGCATCGTCATCAGGCATGGTCACATTATGACCGAAGAAACGATGCTCTTTAAGATTGCGAACCGATTAGGATTAACTTCCGTGAACATCGCATATCTATTCGGTGGATTTTCCTACCTTCCGGTCAGGAAACAGATGAAATTGCGCTGGGCGCTTCTGCGCATGACGCAGGGCAAGTGCCCGCCACTTTGTTGCAAACGCGCTTCAGCGTGCCGCGAGAAACGCCAGGACTCTCCGCAACAGGATCGCGGATGCGTCCGGATCGTATGAGGGAAGCGAGCTGTCCGCAAAGTAGTGCTGATCGCCCGGGTAGAGAAACAGCTCCCCCTGCTCAGCTTCCTTGATGAGCGCGCGAGCGGCATCGATGTCACCCTCGCCCACGAAATACGGATCCGCATCCATGCCATGTATCTGGACAGGCACCCCCTTTGGCCAGGCCTGCCCAAACTCTGAAACCGGGACGCAGGAATAAAACAGAAGCGCCCCGCGCGCTCCGGGCCGGGTTTGAGCCAGCTTCTGAGCCGGGACCACGCCCAAGGAGAATCCGGCATAGACCAACGCCGCGGGGAACGCTTCAACCGCTCGATCTCCGCGCTCCATCACCTCGCCAAACCCGATTTCCTTGACGAATCGCATGCCCGATTCAATGTCATCGAATGTGCGGCCATCGAAGAGATCGGGCGTGTGGACGATGTGCCCGGCCTGGCGCAGCGTATCCGCAAACGCCGCGACTCCGGGTGTTAATCCTTGCGCGTGATGGAATAAAACGACCTCTGCCATTTTCAAGTCTCCCCTTTTTGCCAGGATATCGGGCGGCGGAATGATATCAAATCCCGTTGTATTCGTCCTCACGCGCCTGTGGCGGTCAGATCTTTGTCTTCCATTTCCCAGGCGTGATCGAGCGTATGAAAACCAGTGTGCCGGATCAGGTACCGGAGCGGCCACGCGCGGGCCATTTTGCTCTGAGAATGTAACGCCTGAATCGCGTTGCAATAGGCGTCACGGTGGGCACTGAGTCCATCGGCGGTCAGCATCGCGTCCAGAGGCGTGACCACACCGAGCCCCTTCGCCCAGTCCAGTTCCGCAGCAAAGGTATGCCGGACGATGTGGTCCCGATCGCGCCCACCGCCGCATACCATGGAAGGTAGACGCGTAAGCGTCCGATGGCAGCCTGCTCGGTGGTTGCCGCGCGCTCGAGACCGGGCCAGTCCGGCGCCACCGCCACCACTTTCCTGCCCTTCGGCCCGATTTCCAGGGTCACCCGCATCTGATTTGCCATAGCTTCACCGATCACAAATGTTCCACAATCGCACGCCGCCGGGATAGAGATCAGACAGCCGCTCGACCAAATTTGGCGGCAAATTCTGGTCAAAGAGCAACAACTTCATGCGTGAACAGCTACC
>JBKJQK010000174.1:0-20949 GCA_046594095.1 Anaerolineae bacterium
CCCGCAGCCAAGGTGAGCGCTCCAGCGCCACGCCTACGTTGATGATTGCTTCACCATGCTCAGCGCCACCCATTGGGCGGTCTTGGTTCCGTCGACCCCCGCCGACAGGATGCCGCCGGCGTAGCCCGCGCCCTCTCCCGCCGGATACAGACCACGCGTGTTCACGCTCTGGCCATCCTCGCCGCGCTTGATACGAATGGGCGATGACGTCCGCGTCTCGACCCCGGTGAGCAAGGCGTCATTCATTGCAAACCCCGCGATCTGCCGGTCAAAGATCGGGAGCGCTTCGCGGATGGCCGCAATTGCATAGTCCGGCAAGGCGTCGCTCAGATCGGCCAGTCGCACCCCGGGCGTGTACGAAGGCAGGACTGCGCCGAACTCCGTCGATGGCCGTCCGGCCATGAAATCGCCAACCAATTGGCCCGGCGCTTCGTACGTGCTACCGCCCAACGCAAAGGCACGTGCCTCGAGCCGGCGCTGCAGGTCCATCCCGGCCAACGGATGACCGGCGTAATCGGCGGTCGTCAGCCCGACCACGATCGCGCTGTTGGCGTTGCGCTCGTTGCGCGAGTACTGGCTCATCCCGTTGGTCACCACGCCCCCGAGCTCGGAGGCCGCCGCGACCACCGTGCCGCCCGGGCACATGCAAAAGCTGTAAACCGAGCGGCCATTCGCGCAGTGATGGACCAGCTTGTAGTCAGCCGAGCCCAGAACCCGATTGCCGGCCTGCGCGCCAAAGCGGGCTCGATCAATCAGCGACTGGGGGTGCTCGATCCGAAAGCCGACCGAGATCGGCTTGGCCTCGAGGTAGACGCCCTGTTCCAGCAACATCCGAAAGGTGTCGCGGGCGCTGTGGCCCACGGCCAGAACGACGTGGTCGGCGGCGATCTGCTCGCCTCCGGCCAGGACCACCCCGCGCACGTGGCCATTCTCGATCAACAGATCATCCACACGAGACTGAAAGCGGAACTCGCCGCCCAACCCTTCGATCTCAGCTCGAATGCGCTGCACTACCGCCACAAGTCGCAGGGTGCCGATGTGCGGTTTGCTGACGTAGAGGATTTCGGGCGGCGCGCCCGCCTTCACCAGCTCGGTCAGGACCTTGCGCCCGTAATGGTCGGGGTCGCCGATCTGGCTATAGAGTTTGCCGTCCGAAAACGTGCCGGCCCCGCCCTCGCCAAACTGGACGTTCGACTCGGGGTTAAGTCCCTTCTTGCGCCAGAAACCAAAGGTATCCACGGTCCGCTCGCGCACGGGTTTGCCGCGCTCGAGCAAGATCGGCCGAAAGCCCATCTGGGCCAGAACCAGCCCGGCAAAAAGCCCGCACGGCCCGCTGCCAATGACGATCGGACGCGAAGCCAAATTTCCGGGCGCGCGCGCGACAAAGCGATAGCCCATGTCCGGGGTCAGGGTCACATGCGGGTCGCCTTTGAAGCGCTTCAGGAGCTGCTTTTCGCGAGGCGTTTCGACGTCAAGCGTGTAGACCAGGGTGATGGCGTTCTTCTTGCGGGCGTCGTGGCTGCGCTTGTGAATCGTGTATCCGATCACGTCCGCGGCGCCAATATTGAGCCTCTTCTGAATCGCGGCCGAGAGCGCCGCTTCAGCGTGGTCGAGCGGGAGTTTGACGTCTGTCAGGCGGAGCATCGGGGCCCTTAGTATCGCAGAGGGAGCAGCGCGCCCGTCAAGATCGGCGCCGGCCCAAAGCGCGTTTCAGATTCTTCAGACACAGCGCAGGCGACCACACGGCGACAGGCGATCCCGCGAAATCATCCGGGTTGCGCGTCACAATCGCATCCAACGCGTTGAACTCCGCGCAGGCGATCTGCACGTTATATTCGAAATTGAGGCCGCTCAAGATCTGGGCACGTTCAAGAACGGCCCGGACTACCATGCCGATGTTGAAGGCATCCAGGCATCCCTGTACGGATTGACGTCAGCGGCCAGCGATAGTAATAACGACCTTGCCCAGGGCATGGCCATCGCCGAGATAGCGCAACGCATCAGGAACGCTACTCAGCGGAAAGCGCCGGTCGATGTGAAGCCTGAGCTTCCCGGTCATGATAAGTTCGGCGCTCTCAAGCAAGTCCTTTCGGTTTGGCTGAACCATCAGCACACGAACGGATTTGCCAGACCTTCTGCGAATCCAGGGGCCCAGAAACAGGACGTTCAAGAGCGTGCCAACGGAGCCGCCGACGACGTAATAGCTTCCGTTGGGCTTGAGGGCGCGCGCGTAGTCGAAGGCCGAACGATATGCCACGAGATCGAGGATGTAGTCATAGCGCTTCCCGCTTCGGGTGAAATCCTCCCGGGTGTAGTCGATCCCGTGGTCGGCGCCCTGGGCGCGCATGAAAGCCTGCTTTTCAGCATTGTCGACACCCGTCACTTCCGCCCCGCGCTGTTTGGCGAGCTGAATCGCGAACATGCCCGTTCCGCCACCCGCGCCATTGATCAGAACCTGCTGCCCGGGCTGGATATTGCCCTTGTCCCGAATCCCTTGCAGGGCAATCACCGCCGCCTGCGGGATCGCCGCCGCCTGTTCGAAGGTCAAGCCTGCCGGCTTCAGCGCGAGGGTTCCTCCGCGGGCGCAGACATACTCGGCAAAACCCCCCTGACGGCCGACGATGTCGCCGAATACCTCATCTCCGGGCTTGAATAGCGCATGGCTATTTCCGACAGCCTCGACCACCCCGGCGATGTCGGATCCAAGAATCCGGCCCGTCGGATTGAAGAGGCCACCGATACGGGCATAAAGCGGTTTTCCGGTCAGCCCTTCCCAATCGGATCGATTGAGCGAAACCGCATGGAGCTTGATCAACACCTCGTCGTCTTTGGGTGTGGGTTTCGCAACGTCCTCCGTGCGGAGAACTTCAGGCGGGCCGTATCGGGAGTAGACAATCGCTTTCATGTTTTCCTTGAGGATGATGAGATGTCATGCGCGGTCTTCGGCCGCGCTCCGCTGCAGCCCCCAAAGGGCCGCCATTGCCGCGTCACCCGACGCCACGGGAACGAAGATGTGGTCGTGAAACGCGCCGGCGATGACATTGCAACTGATACCCGCCCTGCCCAGCGCGGCGGCAAACGCGGATGTGAGCCCCACCGCCTCCAGATCAGAGTGTACGGTAAGGGTGATCCATGTCGCCCGGAACAAGACCTGTAGGCCTGCGATGCGGGCAGTCTCCTCGCTGACAATGACCGTGAGACCCTCGCGCTCGCGTCGGCGCCGGGTGGAAGGCACACAAAGACATAAACACGGGGGTTTTTGACAGGCTCCATCGAGCGCAGAAGATCAGGCAGTTTGGAGGTCAGACGAATCACCGGACCCGCCTCCAAACTTCCAATTCCACACGCACGTCACCCTGCCAACGCGTGTTGGTCCAGGTGTCGCCGTCAAGCTGATACTGAAACTCAAACCGCTGACCCAGCATGGAAGCGTGCGAGGCAAGCTGGGGCATTTCCGCATAGCGACCGTTCTCAACCACGTATTCGCCCGCGCCGGCGGCGTAGAAGGCGCCCTTTGCGGTTGTGACGAAGCTAAACCGGGTATCGGACAACACCTTGAGCGACGTGATCGCCGCTTCGGTGTAGTCCGTGACTGACTGATCGTCGCCTACAAACGAGCCTGAAACAAGCTCCCAGGCGCCCACGAAGGGATTCGGCGGATTACTTATTGGATTCATTGAGTTTCCCACTCTAGCGCGTCAGGCGAAAGACAAACAAAGGACGCGCCTCGACGATTGTCACTCCGAGTTTTTCACCGCCGCGGCCGAAAGGGCAGGCGTGCCGTGGGCTGCCGCTCTTCAACTTCACGGAAGCATCCCGAGCGGAGCGCGGCACCTTCTAGAGCTTCACCGAAACGAGCCCCGTGCGCAGTCGAGGGACGCGCCCTTCGACAACGGCCGGCCGGATATCCACCGGGATAGGTTCGAGTAGGCGCCGCGAACTGCGGCGCTTTGGGTCGCAGCCTTACCGTCGCGACGAGGAATACGCCTCACAGCAGCCCTGAAGACGTGGCCTAGCTTGCAATCTCCCAGATGTGGCCAGCCGGATCCTGGAAGCTGGCGGTCCGCGGACCCCACGGCCGGTTCATCGGGCCGTTCAGGAGTTTCACACCCGCATTGGTCAATCTGGCGCAGATCGCATCCACGTCATCGACCGGAACCGTGATGACGAAACGCGACCCGGCCTCGGGCGCGGCCACTGTCGCGGGCGCAATGAGCTCACGCGCCTGGCCGACCGCCAGGAGATTGATCATCACGTCCCCGAATTTGAAGACGGCCGAGTTTGCGTCTTCATACGCCACCGGCAAGCCAAAGGCAAGCGGGTAGAAGCGCTTTGCCGCTTCGAAATCCTCGACAAACAGGGTCATGGCAAAGATTCTCTGCGGCCAGGCGCTCGGCTGAGTTTCACTTTCCGTGGGTTCATTCACATTAATACTCGTGTTTCCGGGTCGTCCAATCGTATCGGGTATCTCATTTCAAGGAAATAATCAGGGCAGCTTGTTCCCCGCCGCGCGATAGATCTCGTACCATTCCGGGCGGGTCAACGCGACGTTGGACGCTTTGCAGATGTCCTTCAGCCGGCCGGGGTTGGTGGTCCCCACAATCGGCTGCATCCGGGCGGGATGGCGCAGGATCCAGGCGATGGCGATGGCCGTGTTGGTCACGCCCTTCGCGGCCGCCATCGCATCAATTGTCTTGTTGAGTTCGGGGAACTTGTCATTTTTCAGGAAGGTCCCCTCAAAGAAGCCGTACTGAAATGGCGACCAGGGCTGAATGGTGATGTCCTTCAGGCGGCAGTAATCGAGGATGCCGCCGTCCCGGTCGATCGAAGGATCAATTTTCATGTTGACATTAATGCCCGCGTCGATCATGCCCGTGTTGGTAATGCTGAACTGGAGCTGGTTGAAGAGAATGGGCTGTTTGACGGTTTGGGTCAACAGCTCAATCTGCGTCGGGTTCTGGTTGCTCACCCCGAAGTGCCTGACCTTGCCGCTCTTCTCCAGGATCGAAAACGCCTCGGCGACTTCCTCGGGCTCGACCAGCGCGTCCGGGCGATGGAGCAGGAGCACATCGACATACTCAGTTCGCAGCCGCTTGAGGCTGCCATCCACCGCTTCCAGAATGTGCTCTTTCGAGAAATCGAAATAGCCCTTGCGGATGCCACATTTGGTCTGCAGGGTCATGCGCTCTCTGAAGCGCGGGTTCATCTCCAGCGCTTCGGCAAACCGTTCTTCCGATTTGCCGCCGCCGTAGATATCGGCATGGTCGAAGAAGTCGACGCCTTCGTCCAGGGCGGTATTAACCAGCCTTGAGATGTCCGCATTCGTCATGCCCGATATCCGCATGCAGCCCAGACCAATTTCCGATACGGCGAGGCCGCTCTTCGCAATTTTGATTTGTTTCATTTCAGTCCCATCCTATACGTGCTGATCGACAAAGATCGGATTTCCGTCGGGGTCGATGGCCATGAAGAAGGCCGGCCCGGTCGTGGTTTCGTCGGCCACGGCTGCAAGTTCGACACCCTGAGCCTTGAGCTGGCGCTGCAGCTCGCGAACGTCGGTGAAGCTCCCAAGAGGCTTTGCGTAGCCGTCCCAGCCCGGATTGAAGGTCAGGGTGTTCTTATCGAATATCCCCTGGAAAAGACCGATGACGGTATCGCCGTTCTTCAGAATTAACCACCTGTGCGCGGCATTCCCCATGAACTCCTTGAAGCCGAATTTCTCGTAGAAGGCCTGCGAGGCCGCGATGTCTTTGACGGCCAGGCTGACTGAAAAGTTGCCGAGTTGCATGCTGTCTCCTTAACGCCTCAAAGTTCCGCGGCCGGCTGAAGCCTAAACTCCAACGATCACCGACCACCGATCACCGTACGCCGATGCGAAACGTCAGCGCGGCCACCGACAACGGCGGAAGTTCCAGCATCGCCCGCCCATTCTCATATCGCACCGTCGTAAACGCCAGCGCGCGGACTACGTCGGGCTGCTCGAACGAATTGGCGGCTTCGGCAGAGGGTCCGGTCAACAACTCGCCGCTTTCCAGCCCGATGATTTGCCCATCCGCCAGATCGACTTCCACCCGCGCCGCCTCCTTTAAATTCCGGTTGGTGGCGAACACGTGCAGGCGTTCGCCATCCAGTATCGCGCTGCTGTCGATAACGTGCGCGGGGCCATACGTGGGGGATTCATACGTCGGCCCGGACACGGCCACCTGGAGCGCCACGCCCTCCCGGCGGCTGGCGTACATCTCAAAGGCATAGAAGATGCTCTGCAGCAGCAGGTCGTCCCCGCGGGTCAGCATCGGCGCGATCACGTTGACGATCTGGGCCAGGTTGGCGATCTTCACCACATCGGCATGACGAATGAAGCTGTTCAGAAAACCGGCCACGACCAGCGCATCCTCCAGGTTGTAGATCTCCTCGATCAGATGTGGGGCAAACTTCCCGCGCCCGTCCATCTGTTTGTTCTTGTACCAGACATTCCACTCGTCGAAGCACAGGAAAGCCCGGGTCTTGCTCCGGTTTTTGGACTGGACAAACCGGCAGACCGCATCCATGTCCTCGATCTGCTGATCAATCGAATTTGTAATCGCCAGATAGTCGGCCGTGTTGCCGGAAGTGTTTTTGGCGTAGCGGTGCAGGCTGATGTAGTCGGCCATCCCGCCCACGTGCTCGAGCACCTTGCGATCCCAGTCCAGATACGATGGCAGATCCATCGTGCACGACCCGCAGGCAACCAATTCGAGCGAGGGGTCCACCCGCTTCATCATCAGGGCGGCCTGCTTGGACAAAATGGCGTAGTTCTCGGCCGGCATGTGTCCCAATTGCCAGGGCCCATCCATTTCGTTGCCCAGGCACCACAGCTTCACATCGTGCGGCTCGGAGCTGCCGTTGGCGGCGCGCATGTCCGAGAAGCGGGTGCCAGCGGGCGCGTTGCAGTACTCCACCCAGGTCCGGGCTTCCTCAGGCGTGCCGGTGCCCAAATTGACCGTCAGCATCGGAGTCCAATCCATCTTGCGGCAAAGCCGGATGTACTCGTCGGTCCCGAAGAGATTGGGCTCGGTGGACTCCCACGCCAGTTCGCGAACCACCGGACGCTTCGATCGCGGGCCGACTCCGTCCGTCCAGTGATAGCCCGAGACGAAGTTGCCGCCCGGATAACGCATCGTTGTCATGCGAAGGCGGCTCAGCGCCCCGGTCACATCGCGGCGGATGCCCTCTTCGTCGGCATGCTTACTTTCCGGCTCATACACACCCTGGTAGACGGCCCGGCCCATGTGCTCCAGGAATCCACCAAAGATGCGCGGGTCGACGTTCGCAATTTGGAAGCGCGAATGCAGGGTCAGGCGTGTTGTTTCCATCATTTTCGAGTCCCTGTCAATGAGGAGTTTCGCCGGTGTTTCCCGCGTGGTGGATCTTTTCCAGTTCGACCCCCAGCCCGTCTACCCGCCGGTTGGAATAGGCATCGTAGGCGGCGTCTTCCGGGATCATTTCAATCCAGGCCATCGTCTTCACCCTCCCAACAAACATCGCAGCCTGATTCGCCGGCTCCATCCGCGACAATTCGGCCCAAGACCCCTGCGCGCGCGAGCCAACGGTTCAACCTCTGTTTACAAGTGGCGACGTCGCGCGGGTGGGCAAGGCCAATCCCCGCGAGCGAAACTCGTCTCAATGCGAACGCAATTCGTAGATGCGGATGCTGTGGATGAACGGACACGTTTCGGCCAGTTTCTCCGCCGCATCGAGACTCTCCGCCTCGATAATGTTGTAGCCGGTGATGGACTCCGTATTCCAGGCCAATTCATGGGTTCCCCGCTTCGAGATTTCCCGGCCGCCCATGAAACCGCCCTGATCGGTCTGTTTGTCGGCAATCGACGCGAACCAAGCCTCCCACGCCCGCATGACTTCCGGCGTCGGCATTTCGAATCCAATGTGCAACAGCATGAATTTTTTCATTTTGGCTCCCGTGAATGGGCGTCTTCGCAATCGCCAGCGTAATACTGACCGATCCGATACTCTATCAGAAAACGCTGATTAAGGTTTCGAGTGGATGCATCTGACGCGCCCGCATTCCGGTCGGGACGGCCGGAACCGCCACCCCGTCACGGCATTTCAATCCATGCCATGTGGTTCACCCGCCGTTGCGATAGCCAGGATACGGGTCAGTGACCCGCCCCGCTCATCTTGCCCTTGTCGGCCGCGCCGGCATTGGCCCGGGCCGCGGCCGCGTTGGCCGCCATTTCATCTACCGTCTTTGCGCGCAGCCTGGCCGCGCCTTGATTCGCCTGCGGCTTGACTCGGGTGCCATTCCGCTCGGCCGCCTCGAGACGGGCCACCGCAAGGGGCGCCTCGGCGGCAAACTGGGGCAGCCACGCCGCCTGGGCGACCAGCATCTCGTCCGTCATCTGCCAGACTTCTTCGGGATTGCACACCGCCCCCACGAGCGGATCGTGCAGCATGGCCAGCTTCAGCAGATGGACGTCCCCCTTGACGGCGGCCTCCATCCCCATCTTCTGGACGTGGACGCTGGCCGAGCACGTCGCCGCGCAACCCAGCGGCAGGTCGCCCACCACCGGACTGTGAAGCCCGGTGCGATCCACATAGCCGGGAATCTCCACCACGCAGCCATCGGGCAGATTCGTGATGTGGCCGCGGTTGATGATGTTGAAGTGCCCGCGGTAGGGCCGACCCGTCTCCAATCCCTCGATGATGTATGAGCCATGCTCCTCGCTGCGATTGCCCGGCCCAATCACCGGCGGCGGCGCTTCGAGCCAGCGGGGGAAGTCGGTCTCAAACCAGTTGCGGCCCTCCGTGCACACCCGGAGATAGCCGCCGGTCTCGCCGTTGATCCACGACGACAGGTCGATCCATTCGGTGATCTCGCCAGGACGCTTGCGATACCAGGGCAAATACTCGCTGAGGTGGCCGTTTGACTCGGTCGAGAAATAGCCAAAACGGCGCAGCACGTCGATGCGGACCTTCTCGGTCCGACGGTATTCCGGGTGGCGCGAAAACAGCTCGGGGAGGAACGGCAGCATGTCTCGTCCGCGCCAGCCCACCTGGACAAACCAGGTCTGGTGATTGATCCCGGCCGCAATCACATCGACTTCCCCGCGGCGCATCGCGTAGTCCGGCGCAATCAGCCCCTCTTCCCGCGCCCACATTTCGATGCACTTCGTGATCTGCCAGTGCGCGCCCTGCACGCCATGGCACAGCCCGATGGTGCGCACGCCTCCGTATTGGTTGCAAGCCCACGTGTTCATCGCCATAGGGTTGGCATAGTTGAGGAACAGAGCCCCGGGCCGGGCCACCTCGCGGATGTCCCTGCAGATATCGAGCAGCGCCGGGATCGTCCGTTGGGCATACATGATCCCGCCCGCGCAGATTGTGTCGCCCACGCACTGGTCCACGCCGTATTTCAGGGGGATGTCGATGTCGAGCTGGAAGGCCCGCAGACCGCCCTGGCGAATCGTGCAGATGACGTAGTCGCTGTCGCGAATCGCCTCGCGCTGGTCGGTGGCGCTGATGATCCGGGCCGGGAGGCCGTTGGCCCGGATGTCGCTCTCGCACAGCCGGACCACCATGTCCAGGTTGCGCGGGTCGATGTCCATGAGCGCGAACGTGGTGTCGGCCAATTCGGGCACGGCCAGAATATCCTGCATCAGGCGCCGGGTGAAGCTGATCGAGCCGGCGCCAATCATCGCGATCTTGATGGGCATGCTTTTCTCCTCGGATTAGGTTCGCCGCCTGGCCGTTGCGCTAGCGGCTACTGGCCACGTAGATCATGATTTTGAGCCCCTCGCGCCGCTCCGCCAGGGCAAACGCCTCCGCGGCCTGCGCCAGCGGAAAGCGATGGGTGACGAGCGACCGGACATCGACAAGGCCGCGCGCAACAAGATCAATCGCCCGCGGATAGGTGTGCTTCATCCTCCGGGCCAGCTTGATGGTCAATCCCTTGCGGCGCGCGATCGAGGCCGAAAACGCCGTCTTGTCGTCGTTGGGGATGCCGGCCAGGATGATCTTTCCGCCAGGAAGAACCGCTGCGAAAGCATCGTCGACAGCGCCCTGCGTGCCGGCCGCATCAAAGGCCACATCCACGCCGCGCCCATGGGTCGCCGCCTGGACCGCGCGGTCTTCGAGCCTGTCGGCCACGCTGAGTGCGTGATGCGCGCCAAGGGATTTCGCCGCTTCGACCCGGTGAAGGAGTCTGTCGGTGGCGATGATGTTGGTCGCGCCCGCAAGCCTGGCCATCTGAATGATCAACAGTCCTATCGGACCGCAGCCGAACACCCCGACCGTCATCCCGGCCTTAAGATGGGCCAGATCCACTGCGTGAATGGCCACCCCGAGCGGTTCCAGCATCGCTCCGTCGTCGTCGCTGATCGCGTCAGGCAGCGGGAACAGGCACTTCTGGTCCCAGGCCATGTACTCGCGCAGCGCGCCATCAATGCCGCCGTGTCCGGCAAAGACGACGTTCGGGCACAGGTTGGGATGGCCGCGCTCGCAGAATTCGCACCTCCCGCACGGAATGGCCGGCTCAACCGCCACCCGCGCGCCGCTTTCGGTGATGGCCGCGAACTCGTGCCCCAGCGCCATCGGATGATTCAGCCTGGCATCGCCAATGCCCTGGTCTGAAAACCAGTGCAGGTCCGACCCGCAGATCCCCACCGATGTAATGCGGAGCAGTTGTTGCCCGGGCCGCGGAATCGGCGCCGGCTCGTCATGTAGTCTCAAATCATGGGATCCATGCAACCGTAGTATCTGCATCCTCGCAGTATCCTTCATGGGCGTTCTTTGCCCAGGAGCGCACGACCGCGACCCGTGCCATACTTGGATTCCCCATCATGATCAACCTTAAAGACAAAGAAGTCTGGTTCATTACCGGCAGCCAGCATCTGTATGGCCCAGAAGTCCTGCTCCAGGTCACCGAGCACGCTCAGCAAATCGCAAGCGCTCTGGGCGAGTCCGACCACATCCCGGTCAAGGTCATCTTCAAGCCGGTGGTGAAGACCCCCGAGGAGATCCTCGCCGTGTGCCAGGATGCCAACGTCGCGCCGGCGTGCGTCGGCATCATTGCGTGGATGCATACGTTCTCGCCCGCGAAAATGTGGATCGGCGGACTAACCGCGCTCCAGAAGCCGCTGCTCCACCTGCACACCCAGTTTGGCAGCGACATCCCGTGGGCGACGATTGACATGGATTTCATGAATCTCAACCAGTCGGCCCACGGCGACCGCGAGTTCGGGTTCATGGCCAGCCGGCTGCGCCTGAATCACAAGGTTGTGGTCGGACATTGGGCAGAGGCCGAGGTCCAACACGATATCGGGGTGTGGGCGCGGGCCGCCTGCGCCCGGGCCGACTGGCAGGGCGCGAAGTTCGCCCGGCTGGGCGACAACATGCGCCAGGTCGCGGTGACCGAAGGCGACAAGGTCGCGGCCCAAATGCAATTCGGCTACGCCGTGAATGGGTATGGGATCAGCGAACTGACCCGGCGCGTGGACACCGCCTCCGACGCGGCCGTCGATGCGCTCATTGCCGAATACGAGTCGGTCTACCGGGTCGACAAATCGCTGCTCAGGGGCGGACCCCGGCATTCATCGCTGCGGGACGCGGCCCGGATTGAGCTCGGCCTGCGCGCCTTTCTGGAAGAAGGCGGATTCAAGGGCTTCACCGACACCTTCGAGGACCTGGCCGGCCTGAAACAACTGCCCGGGATCGCCGCCCAGCGCCTGATGGCCGACGGCTATGGCTTTGGCGCGGAGGGTGACTGGAAGACCGCCGCCTTGCTGCGGGCGGTCAAGGTGATGGCGGTCGGGTTGAAAGGCGGGACATCCTTCATGGAGGACTACACCTATCACCTCAATTCTGCCGGCCGCAAGGTGCTGGGCGCGCACATGTTGGAGATTTGTCCGTCGATCGCCGATGTCGCGGGCGGAAAGCCGAGCGCCGAAATCCATCCGCTCGGCATCGGTGGAAAGGAGGACCCGGTCCGGCTGGTCTTCGACGCGCAAACCGGCCCAGCCATCAACGTAACCCTGGTGGACATGGGCAATCGCTTTCGGATGATCGTCAATGAGGTCGAGGCGGTCGCGCCCGATGCGCCCCTTCCCAAACTCCCGGTTGCGCGCGCGCTCTGGCTGCCCCACCCCGACTTCAAGACCGCGTTGGCGGCATGGATTCACGCTGGCGGCGCCCATCACACCGTTTACAGCTACGCCGTTGGCGCCCCGCACCTCCGCGACTTCGCCGAAATGTGCGGCATCGAATTTCTGCTGATCGACAAGAAAACCAACCTCGAGCAGTTCAAGAACGAACTGCGCTGGAACGACCTGTATTACCGGCTGTCATCGCTGCGCTCCTAGCGCCTGGAACAAACGTAAAACCATGGGCAAACGCAAATACACCCTCGGGGTCGACTTTGGGACCGAATCCGGCCGGGCCGTGCTGGTCGATGTCCGCAACGGCAAGATATTGGCCAGCGCAGTCCATCCGTACAGCAACGGCGTCATCGACGAGTACCTGCCCGGCGGCCGGATCAAGCTCGGGCCGGACTGGGCGCTGCAGGATCCCGAAGATTACGTGCGCGTGTTCAAGAACGCGATCCCGGCCGTGCTCAAGAAGTCCGGCGTCGACCCGGACGATGTGATCGGGGTGGGGATCGATTTCACCGCGTGCACGATGATGCCGACTACCACCGATGGGGCGCCGTTATGCGGGCTCCCCAAATACCGGGGCAACCCGCACGCCTGGGTCAAGCTCTGGAAGCATCACGCCGCGCAGCCCGAGGCCGACAAGATCAACGCCACCGCCCGGGCCATGGCGGAACCCTGGCTGGAGCGCTACGGCGGCAAGATCTCTTCAGAGTGGTTCTTCTCCAAGACCCTCCAGATCGTCGACGAAGCGCCCGAGATCTATGCGGCCGCGGACCGTCTGATCGAAGCCGCGGACTGGGTCGTCTGGCAGCTCACAGGACATGAAACGCGAAGCGCCTGTGTCGCCGGCTACAAGGGGATGTGGTCGAAGCAGGAAGGCTTCCCGTCCCCCGAATACTTTGGCGCCCTCGACCCGCGCATGGCCAATGTGGTGGCCGACAAGATGTCGACGACACTTGTTGCGCCCGGCAACCGTGCAGGCGGACTCTCCCCGCGGGCGGCAAAGTGGACGGGCCTCAAAGCCGGCACGGCCGTGGCCGTCGCCAACGTGGACGCCCACGTGTCAGTGCCCGCCGCAACCGTGACCGAAGCGGGCCGGATGGTGATGATCATGGGCACCAGCACCTGCCACATGTTGCTGGGCAAGGGCGATCGGGCAGTGCCCGGGATGTGCGGCTATGTCGAAGATGGCATCATCCCCGGCCTCTTCGGTTACGAGGCCGGCCAGTCGGGGGTGGGCGACATCTTCGCCTGGTTTGTCGAGCATGCCGTGCCCCCCGTCTACCACGAGGCGGCGCGCAAAAAGAAGCGCGACATCCACCAGCACCTGGAGGCCGAGGCCGCCAAACTCAAACCGGGCGAGTCCGGCCTGCTGGCGTTGGACTGGTGGAATGGCAATCGCTCCACCCTCGTCGACGTCGACCTGACCGGGCTGCTGATCGGGGCCACCCTCGCGACGCGCGCGCCCGAGATCTACCGGGCGCTGCTCGAAGCGACCGCGTTTGGAACACGCGTCATCATTGAGGCGTTTGAGAAGAACGGCGTCCCGGTCAACGAACTGGTGGCTTGCGGCGGTCTCCCCGCGAAGAACAAGCTGCTCATGCAGATCTACGCCGATGTCACCGGGCGCGTATTCAAACTTGCGGCGTCCGACCAGACGCCCGCATTGGGCTCGGCCATGTTCGCGGCGGTCGCAGCCGGCCGGGCCGCGGGCGGCTACGACTCGATATTTGAGGCCGCCCCGGCCATGGCGCGGCTGAAGAAGCACGCCTTCATGCCGATCCCCGAAAACCAGAAGGTGTACGACCCGCTCTACGCCGAGTATGTCCGTCTGTACGACACCCTTGGGCGGGGAGAGAACAACGTGATGAAGACGCTGAAGAGGATCAAGTCCGGCGCGATGGGCGGGAAGTGAGGGCGCATGCTTGAGCAACTCAGAAAGCTCGTCTGGCAGGTAAATATGGCCCTGCCCGCCAACCAACTCGTCGCCTGGACCAGCGGCAACGCGAGCGCCCGCGACCCGGAAACCGGCCTGGTCGTCATCAAGCCGAGCGGGGTGTTATTTGAGGACCTCACGCCGGAGAATATGGCGATTGTGGACATGGATGGCCGGATCATCGAGGCCACCCACGGGCCGTCGACCGACACCGAGTCGCATCTGTCCATCTACAAACACAGGCCGGATGTGAACGGCATTGCGCACACCCACTCAAACTACGCCACGGCGTTCGCGGCGGTCGGCATGCCCATCCCGGTTTGCCTGACCGCTATTGCGGACGAGTTTGGGGCGGAGATCCCGTGCGCGCCCTATGTGCGGATTGGGGACGCGGAAATCGGCGAGACGATCGTGCGCTACATCGGCGCGTCGACGGCGATTCTGATGAAACAGCACGGCGTGTTCACGATCGGCACGACGGTCCAAAAGGCGCTCAAAGCCGCAGTCATGGTCGAGGACGTCGCCCGCACGGTTTGGCTGGCGATGCAGATCGGCCAGGTGGAGGCGCTTCCGCCCGAAGAGGTCGCCGCAAACTTCGAGCGTTACCAGAATCGTTACGGCACGTTCGGGGCCAGCGCGAAGAATGCGTGACGCCATGAGCCGTGACGGATGCGTGCCCCTCGTGGCTAACGGCTCATGGCTCATGGCTCAAGGCATATAATCCCCTACACACGCATATCGCGGCAAAGATCGAGAGGAATACGCCACTCGCGCCAACAGGGAGCGCGCGCCAGGATTGAGAGCGCGCGCAGGAACGTGGATGGTGGAAAGTCGCTCGGGAGCCGCTTCGGGAGGCCCGTTACAGCCCGTTTGAGCGCGCCGGCGCATGCGCCGGCGAAATTCGGTGGTACCGCGGAAAGCGGCGCAGGAAGCCCATGCGCCCTTCTCGTCCGAAATGGATGAGGAGGGCGCTTTTTTTATCATGGAACAGCTCGCCAAGACATACGACCCAAAGACCGTCGAAGGACGCCTCGCCGCGTGGTGGGAGGCCCAGGGCTATTTCCGGCCCGAGGCCCAGAGTTATCTGGACGCCAACGAACGCCCGTTCGTCATCACCATCCCGCCGCCCAACGTCACCGGCACCTTGCACATGGGCCACGCCCTCACCAGCGCGATCGAGGACCTGATGACCCGCTACCACCGGATGAAGGGCGCCCGCACCCTCTACGTCCCCGGCACCGACCACGCCGGCATCGCCACTCAGGCGGTGGTGGAGAAGAAACTCGCCGCCGAAGGCCGGAATTGGCGCGAAATGAGCCGGAGCGATTTTCTCGAGGAAGTCTGGGACTGGAAAGAGAAATCGCTCAAGATCATCACCAACCAGCAGAAGGTGATGGGCATCTCGGCCGACTGGAGCCGCGAGGCCTTTACCCTCGATGAGCCGCGCAGCCTGGCCGTCCGCACCGCCTTCAAGACCCTCTTCGACCAGGGCCTGATCTACCGCGACACCCGGATGATCAACTGGGACCCCGTCCAGCTCACCGGGGTGAGCGACCTCGAGGTGGAGACCGACGAGGATGGCGAAGCCGGACATCTGTGGTTTGTCCGTTATCCCCTGCAGACCAACCGCTGGGAAGGCCCGCGCCACGCCTGGGGAAGCGGGCGCTGGGCCGAGGGCGCGACCGAGTGGATTTCCGTGGCGACCACCCGGCCGGAGACCATCCTGGGCGATACGGCGGTCATGGTCAACCCCGACGACGAGCGCTATACCCACCGGATCGCCTGCCGGGCCATCCTGCCGTGCATTGGGCGCGAGGTGCCGATCATCTCCGACAACGCCGTGGAGGCCGCCTTTGGCACTGGCGCGGTCAAGGTCACCCCCGCTCATGACTTCACCGACTACGAGGTGGGCAAGCGCCACCACCTCAACTTTGTCGAGGTGATCGACGAGCGGGCGAAGATGAACGAAAACGCCGGCCCGTACGCCGGGCTCGATCGCTTCGCCTGCCGCAAGAAGCTGGTCGCGGATCTGGAGAAGGAAGGGCTGCTGGTCAAGGTCGAGGACTACCAGGTCCGTCTTGGGCGCGGCCAGCGCAGCGGAGCCGTCATCGAGCCGCGGATCAGCCCGCAGTGGTTCTGCAACATGAAGGTGATGGCCGAGATGGCCACCGCCGCGGTCCGCGATGGGCGAATCAAGATCGTCCCCGAGCGCTTCGAGAAGACCTGGTTCAACTGGCTGGACAACATCCGCGACTGGTGCATCAGCCGTCAGCTCGTGTGGGGCCACCAGATCCCGGTCTGGTATGTCATCGACCCGGCCCGGCGCGAAGAGGCCCGCCCGCAGGGTAACTTCATCCCGCATCCGTCGACCCTAACCGCGCTGGCCGAGAAAGCGCGTCCCAACCGCTACGGCGCCCTCAACGAGGACGCCGCCTACGCCGCGGCCCGGACGGACTGGGGCGGCGATGTGTTCCTGCTCCAGGACACTGACGTGCTCGACACCTGGTTCTCGTCCGGGCTTTGGCCGTTCAGCACGCTGGGCTGGCCCGATACAAACCATCCCGATTTCAAGGCCTATTACCCGACCAGCATGCTCGAGACCGGCTACGACATCATCTTCTTCTGGGTGGCCCGGATGGTGATGCTCGGCCTGGCCCTGACCGGCGAGCCGCCGTTCCACACGGTCTATCTGCATGGCCTGATTCGCAGCGCCGACGGCGCGAAGATGTCCAAGAGCAAGCCCGACAAGGTCATCGATCCGCTCGAACTTGTGGCCAACTACGGCACCGACGCATTACGCTTCTATCTCGTCACCGCCGGCGCGCCCGGCAACGACATCAAGATGGACGCCCGGAAGGTCGACGGGCGGATGCAGTCCGAGCGGATCGAGGGCGCCCGCAACTTTGCCAACAAGCTGTGGAACGCCGCCCGCTACACCCTGGCCCGGGTCGAGGCGCTGGCCGAGGCGCCCAGCCGGGGTGACTCGCTGTCGGACATATGGATCCGCGCCCGGGCCAACCAGGTCCTCGCCGATGTTCGCCGCCTGATGGACGACTTCCAGTATGGCGAGGCCGGCAAGCTGCTCTACGAATTCACCTGGAACGACTTCTGTGACTGGTATCTCGAGCTGAGCAAGCTCCAGAACAGCGCCGAGACGCGCCAGACCCTAATCGGGACACTGGATCTCATTCTGCGGGCTTTGCACCCGCTGATGCCGTATCTGACCGAGGAGATCTGGCAGAAGCTCAAGGAAGCGGCCTCCGGCGGCGATCAGCCGCTCTCGCTCTCGGTGTATCCCGCCCTGATCCTGGCACCCTACCCGCAGGCATTGGCCGTGGACGCGGCTGGCGCCGACGCGCTCGATCGCGTGGCGGCCATGCAGGACGCTGTCCGCGCGATTCGCAACACCCGGGCCGAGCGCAAGGTCGCGCCCGAGAAGCGGGTCCCGGCCCTAATCGCGGCCGGCCGCCATGCGGCCGCCTTCGAGGCTCTCCGTCCGGCCATCGCGGCGCTGGGATCGGTCGACGCCAGCGCGTTGACGATCGGCGAGGCCCTGCCCGCGCCGGCCGAGGCCGCGGTCACGCTGGCCCTGGGCGAGGTGACGGTCTACCTGCCGCTCTCGGGGCTGGTCGATCTCGTCGCCGAGCGGGCCCGCCTATTGGGTGAACTCGAGGCGTTGGAGAAGCAGCTCCTGAAGAGCCAGCAGCTCCTGACCAGCGACTTCGGCGCCCGCGCGCCCGCGGCCGTGATCGAGAAGGAGAAGGCCCGCCAGGGCGAGGCCGCCGTCAAACGCGACCAGATCCGGGCGCGGCTGGCGGACATGTAGCTTGCGGCGGGCTTTCGTTTCAGAACAGAAGAAAGGAAGAAGGAAAGGGATGGCAGGAAGCCCTTCCTGCAGTTCTCCCCTTCTCCTGCAAGTTCTCTTTCAGGAGAAGGGGAGAAGGAAAGGGAAAAAGGGGGGAAGAAGGGGTCAGTCGGCCAGCGTCAGCGCTGCGCTCGCGGGGGCGCGCGCATTTCGGGCGAAGGCGCGTACGTCGCTGGCCCGCAGGAAATACAGGCAGGCTGCAAAACCAACGCCCTCAAGGGCATACACCAGCGCATAGCCGGCCGGGGCTGAGCCCAGCGCCCGTGAAGCCAGATCGTAAATCACCCCGCCCAACGCCACCCCAATCCCGCGGAACAAGAGCTGGGCCATCGACCACACACCCAGATACACCCCCGCCCGGGCGTCCAGCGACATGACCATCAGCAGCGGGGACCCGCCCGCGGTGTAGATCCCAAACCCAAGCCCAAAGGCCAGAACCGCAGGGGTTAGCAGCGCCGACGAAGAAGTCAGAGTCGCAAAGGCCAATCCGAACAACGACAACGACGCCAGGACAAGTCCCAAGGCCGCGACCTTGACTTGCTCGACGGTCGCCCATTTGCGAGTGAGCACGATCGAACCGATCATCCCGACCAGCAGCCCCACGCCCCAGACTCCCACGACACCGGCCGCGCCCGAGAACGAGTAGTTGAAAACCAGGCGCAGGCTGGGTTCGAAGATGCCGTCCTGGGCGAAGCCGCTCATCGCGCCGAGCGCCAGCAGCCCAAAGAACGCCCGCGCCCGCCGGTCGGCCAGGACACTCCGCAGAATACTCCCAAACTGCTTGTAGTCGTCGTTGCTGGCCCGTGTGGTGGCGGTGCCGCGCCGCTCCTCTCCGGCCACGGAAAACACCCAGGCGATCAGGGCTACGATCACGCCGACGATTGTGGCGACCGTAAAGATGTCGAGGTTGTATTGGCGTAGCGCACTCTCGCCGGTGTTCACCGTCGGCACGACGGCGGTGGCGATGCGCGCATAGATGATCGGGCTGAAGGCAAAGGCGCCGACCAGCATAGTCTGCACAATCGCATAGGCCGTGCCCTGCCGCTCGGGCGGCGCGCTCTCGCGCACAAGGGCGACAAACGGACTGCCTGAGAGCTGCGTGCCGATGCCGTAGCCAACAAACGAGAGCAAGGCGATGAGCCAGCCCCCAGGGGCCGATCCACCCAGGATCATCCCGGTGGCGAGCGGAAGCAGCGGCAGGGAGAGCAACATCATCCCCCGCCCGATCCAGATATATGGCAGACGCTTGAGGCCGAACAGCGGGCGGGTATCGGACAGGTGTCCAGCCCAGATCGTCAGCGGGACCATGAGCTGCCGCAGGGCCAGAAGCAGCGTCACCGGGGTGGCGACAAATCCGCCCAGGGCGGCCATCCCGTTGGCCATCGTGTAATTCCACAACGACGAACCCAGGATGTCAGCGAACGAGGAACCGATGTGAAAGGAGCCGAGCTTGAGCGAGCGCAGCACACTGAAACGCGGCGCGGGAACGGGCCCGGCCGCGGAAGAAGAACTATCCACGCAAACAATTCTAGCCGCGCCTGAGCGGCCGGATCAGACGCCGCTCAGGAAGGGATGATTTTCCTACTCCGTCACAAACTCATCCGTGATCTCGAGCGCGCGATCGACGATCTCCAGGCCCTCGTCCAGCTCGGCCTTTGTGATCGTCAGCGGCGGGTTCACAAAGAAGTTGTTCCAGCGCACAAACGTGAACAGCCCGTTGTCATGGAAGAACTTCTTGACCAGGTTCATGACCTCCATGTCCTTCCCGCCCGCGTTGTAGGGCGCCATGGGTTCCTTGGTGGTCCGATTCTTCACCAGCTCGAAGATCGTGAACAGCCCAATGTGCCGGACGTCGCCCACACTCGGGTGTTTGACCTTGAGCGCTTCCTCGCGCTCGGCCAGATACGCGCCCATCGCCGCCGCCTTCTCAACCAATTTGTCCTCGACGATGACGTTGATCGCCGCGATCGCGGCCGCGCAGCTCACCGCGTGCCCGCCGTAGGTCAGCCCGGCGTACAGCACCTTGTTGTCAAAGTACTTGCCGATCTCCTCGCTGACGATGCAGTCGCCCAGCGGGAGGTAGCTGCTGGTCAGGCCCTTGGCCATGGTCATGATGTCGGGGGCAATGCCGTAATGCTCGCAGGCGAACATCTTGCCCGTCCGCCCAAACCCGCACATCACCTCATCCAGGATCAGGAAGATGCCGTATTTGTCGCACAGCATGCGCAGACCCTGGTAGTACTCCTTCGTCGGAATAATGATCCCGTTCGTGCCGGTCACCGTCTCCATGATGATGGCGGCGATGTTGTTCTGGCCCTCAAACTTAATCACGTCCTCGGTCTGGTTCAGGCACTCCTGCATGAACTCGGCCTCGGTCAGCTTGAGCCGCGAGCGGTAGTAGTACGGATCCGGGATGCGCATGATCCCGGGCGGCTGGGGCTCGCTCGCCCAGCGGCGCGGATCGCCGGTCAGGCTCATGCTCATGGCCGTCCCGCCGTGATAGCTGCGGTAGCGGGCCAGGATCTTGTGCTTGCCGCTGGCCATGCGGGCGATCTTGACCGCGTTCTCGTTGGCCTCGGAACCGCCCAACGTAAAGAAGCTCTTCTTCAGATTGCCCGGGGTGATAGTCGCCAGCATCTCGCCCAGTACCCCGCGCGCCTCGGTCGCCGCATACGGGTTGGCGTAGGCCAGCTTCTCCATCTGAGCGACGACAGCCTGGGTAATGCGCTGATCACCATGCCCGATGTTGACGCTCATCAACTGGCTGTTGAAATCGAGAAAACGCTTGCCGTCGGTGTCCCAGAAGTAAACCCCTTTCGCGTGGTCCACCGGAAGCGGCGAATAGCCGCCCTGGGCATTCCACTCAAAAAGAGTGTATTCCTTGTTCAATCGGACGATGTCCGCTGTGCTCAATCCCATGATGTTGCTCCCTATCTGTCAAACCAGCGTCGCCGAGGCCCGGCGCAAAAATTCGCCCTCGCCGGCGGCGCCCAGCCAGCGTTTGC